>NZ_JBHVHQ010000020.1:0-29131 GCF_042800135.1 Streptomyces sp. NPDC057654
GTCCGCCCCCTGACACGGGGGCGGACCGGCCGTTCGTGGACCCTCGCGACGGCTGGGCCACAAGGTGTGCCAGAGTTGCCACGTCCAGGCCGGGAGCACGTACCGTACGGCGAAACGGCCGGGACACCGGGGAAGGGGCAGCTGGGTTGACCACGCACGCACCGCAGTCGGCACACACGGTGACGTTGCCGGGCTCGCTCGACGAGGCCGTGGCGGCACTCGCCGCCATGCCCGCCGCCGTGCCCGTCGCGGGCGGCACCGATCTGATGGCCGCCGTCAACTCCGGACTGCTGCGCCCCGCGGCCCTCGTCGGCCTCGGCCGGATCAGCGAGATCCGCGGCTGGCAGTACCAGGACGGCCACGCCCTGCTCGGCGCCGGCCTCACCCACGCCCGTATAGGGCGCCCCGACTTCGCGGCCCTCATCCCCGGCCTCGCCGCCGCCGCCCGCGCCGCCGGCCCCCCGCAGATCCGCAACGCGGGCACCCTCGGCGGCAACATCGTCACCTCCGCGCCCACCGGCGACACGCGGCCCGTGCTCGCCGCCCTGGAGGCCACCCTCGTCATCGCGGGCCCCGGCGGCGCGCGCCGCGAGATCCCGGTCAGCCACCTGCTCGCCGGGGTCGAGATGCTGCTCCCCGGCGAACTGATCGGCTACGTGCGCGTACCGCTGCTGCACGCCCCGCAGACCTTCCTGAAGGCCACCGGCCGTACGGGGCCGGGGCGGGCCACCGCGTCCGTCGCCATCGTCCTCAACCCCGCCCGGCGCGAGATCCGGTGCGCGGTCGGCGCGGTCGCGCCGATGCCGCTGCGCCCGCTCGAAGCCGAGCGCTGGGTGGCCTCGCTGATCGACTGGGACGGCGAACGCGGCCTCGCGCCGGAGGCGTGCGCGGCCTTCGGCGAGTACGCCGCCGCGGCCTGCATCCCCGACCCGCCGCAGCCGGAGGACGGCGGCGAACCGGTCACCCTGCCGCCCGCGGCCCTGCACCTGCGTCGTACCGTGGCAGCTCTGGCCCGCCGAGCACTGGGGAGGGCACTCGCGTGAGTGACGAACAGCAGCGCCCCGCATCCGGAGGAGCGACCGATGCGGCGGCGGAGGCTGCGAGGGCAGCAGCCAGGGCGAGCGGCTGGCAGCCGATCCCGCAGGGGCCCGAGTACGACGCGGAGGGCACCGCGTTCGTACAGCTGCCGCCTGAGCTTCTGGCGCACCCGCGTGCGGGCGGGGGCGCGGGCGCGGGGGGCGCGGCGGGTTCTCCGGGCTCGCCGGGTTCGCCCGGTGGCTGGGATCCGTTGGCCGCGCCTGGGGCCGGGGCGGGGTACGCGCCGCCGCAGTTCGACCAGTTCGGTCACGCCGGGCAGGCGGGTCAGGACGGGCAGTCGGGTCAGGACGGGCAGACCGGCCACGGGCAGTACCAGCATCCGCAGACTTCGTCGCCCGCGCACGGAGAGCAGTGGCAGCAGCCGTACGGGGCCGGCGCGCCCGCGGCTTCCACCGACCCCGGGGCCATGGGGCAGTGGACGATGCCCTATGGACAGGGCGGGGGGCCTTACGTACCGCAGGGTGCTGTTGATCCTGCGGGTGCTCCGGGTGCTCCGGGTGCTCCGGGTGCTCCGGGTGCTTCTTCTGGTGTCCCTGGGTCCTCTGATGGCGCTTCGGGCGTCGAGGGCGGTTCTGACGATCCGCATGCCACGGCGCAGTGGCCGATCCCGGGCGTGCACGGTGACGACGGCGGGGCCGTCGGCACGGGGCAGTGGTCCGTACCGGCGGTGGGGGACGACCCTGTCGACGAGTCCGGCGAGTACTCCTTGGGGATGCGTGTCCCCGGGACGCCGTCCTATGGGGGGCAGCAGCCGCACGCGGGGCCCTCGGTTCCGGCTCCGGCCGCCCCGCAGGATGATCCGCACGCTACGGCGCAGTGGCCGATGCCGGGGGCGGTCGATGAGGCCGGGTACGGCGAGCCGTACGCGCATCAGTCCGTGTACGGGCATGCCCATGGGCATGCCCATGGGCATGCCCATGGGCAGGTGCATGAGCAGGAGGCCGGCCAGGGTGTTCCCGTTGAGCACGGTGTCCCTGTTGAGCACGGTGTCCCTGGTGGGCATGGGGAGATCGGGCACGGCGGACACCAGGTGCCCGCGTACGGCGGCTACGAGGGCGGCCAGCAGTTCGGCGGCCCGCGCGCGCTGAGCGCGGACGCCTTCACCGACCCCTACGGCCCGTACGGCAGCCGCGCCGCCGAGGGCGGCCCGTGGGCGAGCCCCGGCCAACTGCCGCAGACTGCGGGGCAGTTGCCGTCCGACGGGCATGTCGACATCCCCGCGCAGACGCAGGGGGATGTCGGGCGTCCGGAGCCCGTGGCGACGCCGGAGCAGCACGAGGTTCACGAGACGCACGAGGCCCACGAGGCCCACGAGGCTTTGGAACCGGCCGCCGAGGAGCCGCACGCGGCGGTTCCGGTTCAAGCCGAGCCTGAACAGGCCGCTGGTGCTGAGGCTCCGGTCGTCCAGGACGGTGCGGGTGCGGGTGCGGACGTCGCGCCGGAGGCCGACGGCGGCAGCGCACCGGCCGAGGCGGCCCCGGTTCCGCAGCCGCAGTCGGTGCCGGTGCCGGGACCGGTTCCGGTCGACCACAGCGATGTGGTCGCGGCCGGTACGGAGGCGGCGCGCCACGACCACGCGGTTCCGGCGCACGACGACGCGGAGCCCGCGCCCGTCGGCCCTGCCGCCGGTCAGGCCCCGGCGGCCGAGCACACCGAACCGGCGGAGCCGGAGGGGACGGCTGAGGCGGCGGAGCGTCCCGAGCCGCAGCCGGAGCCGGAGCAGGTTACGGCCGATGAGCCCGTACACACGCCGCACACGCCCGTACCCGAGTCCGTAGCGCCGTCCGAGCCGGCCGCTTCGAGTGATGAAGCGGAGTCGGCCGAGCCCGGCGCCGAACACCACGAGCCGCCCCAGCCCGCCGACGAACACCCCCGCGCCTCCTACGTCCTGCGCGTCAACGGGATCGACCGTCCCGTCATCGACGCCTGGATCGGGGAGTCCCTCCTCTATGTGCTGCGTGAGCGGCTCGGCCTCGCCGGGGCCAAGGACGGCTGCTCGCAGGGCGAGTGCGGCGCGTGCTCCGTCAAGGTGGACGGGCGGCTCGTCGTCTCCTGCCTGGTGCCCGCCGCGACGGCGGCCGGGAGCGACGTCCGTACGGTCGAGGGCCTGGCGACGGACGGCCGGCCCTCGGACGTACAGCGGGCGCTCGCCGACTGCGGGGCCGTGCAGTGCGGCTTCTGCGTGCCGGGGCTGGCCATGACCGTGCACGATCTGCTCGAAGGCAACCACGCGCCGTCGGAGCTGGAGACGCGGCAGGCGATCTGCGGCAATCTGTGCCGGTGCTCCGGTTACCGGGGCGTGCTCGACGCGGTCGGCCAAGTCGTCGAGGAGCGCGCGGAGTCGGCGGCGGCGCAGGAGGCGGCTGCGCAGGAGGACGGGTCGGGGCAGCAGCCGCCCGCGGAACCGGACCAGCGGCAGCAGCTGAACATCCCGCACCAGGGGGGATCGCACGAGGGCGGTCCTGGCGGCCCCGGCGGCCCCGGCGATCACTTCTCCGGTGAGCAGGGCGGGCAGGCGGACACGGTATGAGCACGGGCGCGCGTACGAGCACAGGCACCCGCACCGGCATGGATCCCCGTACCGGCGTCACCGGCACCGAGAGCGGAAAGGCAGCAGCGGCATGACAGCAGGAATGGCGGACGCCGTCGGCGCCGGAGCCGTGCCCCCTGCCGACGGCGGCGGCGCGGGCGCCCCCGGCCCGGCCCCGGCCGACCCGCCGCCGCACGGCATCGGCGTCTCGCTGCCGCCGGCCGACGCCCCCGCGAAGGCGCTCGGCATCTTCCCGTACGCCGCCGACCTGTGGGCGGAGGGGCTGCTGTGGGCGGCGGTGCTGCGTTCCCCGCACCCCCACGCCCGAATCGTCTCGATCGACACCTCGGCCGCCGCGGCGATGCAGGGCGTACGGGCCGTGGTGACCCACGCCGACGTGCCGGGCGACGCCGCGCACGGCAGGCGGGTGGCGGACCGCCCGGTGTTCGCGTCGGACCTGGTGCGCCACCACGGGGAGCCGATCGCGGCGGTCGCCGCGGACCACCCCGACACGGCGCGGCTGGCGGCGGCGGCGATCGCCGTCGAGTACGAGGTGCTGGAACCGGTCACCGACCCCGAAAAGGCCTTCGGCGCCGAGCCGTTGCACCCGGACGGCAATCTGATCCGGCACATCCCGCTGCGCTTCGGCGACCCGGAGGCGGCGGGCGAGGTGATCGTCGAAGGGCTGTACCGGATCGGCCGCCAGGACCCGGCGCCGATCGGCGCGGAGGCGGGGCTCGCGGTGCCGCGCCCCGACGGCGGCGTGGAGATCTACACCGCGTCGACCGACCCGCACGCGGACCGCGACCTGGCCGCCGCCTGCTTCGGCCTCGAACCGGAGCGGGTGAAGGTCGTCGTCACCGGGGTGCCCGGGGCGATGGGCGAGCGCGAAGACCCCGGCATGCAGCTGCCGTTGGGGCTGCTGGCGCTGCGTACGGGCCACCCGGTGAAGCTGGCGGCGACGCGCGAGGAGTCGTTCCTGGGGCACGCGCACCGGCATCCGACACTGCTGAGGTACCGTCACCACGCCGACGCCGAGGGCAAGTTGGTGAAGGTCGAGGCACAGATCCTGCTGGACTCGGGCGCGTACGCGGACTCGTCCGCCGACTCCCTGGCCGCGGCGGTGGCGTTCGCCTGCGGCCCGTACGTGGTGCCGCACGCCTTCGTCGAGGGGTGGGCCGTACGGACCAACAATCCGCCCTCCGGCCATGTGCGCGGCGAGGGCGCGATGCAGGTGTGCGCGGCGTACGAGGGCCAGATGGACAAGCTGGCCGCCAAGCTCGGCCTGGACCCGGCCGAGCTGCGGCTGCGCAACGTCCTGGCCACGGGCGACCTGCTGCCCACCGGCCAGACGGTGACGTGCCCGGCGCCGGTGGCCGAACTGCTGCGCGCGGTACGGGACTTCCCGCTGCCCGCGCTGCCCAAGGACGACCCGGAGGGCGACTGGCTGCTGCCCGGCGGCCCCGAGGGCGCGGGCGAGCCGGGGGCGGTGCGGCGCGGCGTCGGTTACGGCGTGGGCATGGTGCACATGCTCGGCGCGGAGGGCGCGGACGAGGTCTCGACGGCCACCGTGAAGATCCACAACAACGTGGCGACGGTCATCTGCGCGGCCGTCGAGACGGGCCAGGGCTTCTCGACCCTCGCCCGGCAGATCGTCCAGGAGGTCCTGGGCGTGACGGAGGTCCACGTCGCGCCCGTGGACACGGACCAGCCCCCGGCCGGTCCGGCGTCGCGCGGCCGGCACACGTGGGTGTCGGGCGGCGCGGTGGAACGGGCGGCGCGCATGGTCCGTACGCAGCTGCTCCAGCCGCTGGCGCACAAGTTCGGCATGTCGACGGAGCTGCTGACGATCGCCGACGGCAAGATCACGTCGTACGACGGGGTGCTGAGCACCACGGTCGCCGAGGCCCTCGACGGCAAGGAGCTCTGGGCCACGGCCCAGTGCCGCCCGCACCCGACGGAGCCGCTGGACGACACGGGCCAGGGCGACGCCTTCGTCGGCCTCGCCTTCTGCGCCATCCGCGCGGTCGTGGACGTCGACATAGAGCTCGGCTCCGTACGCGTGGTGGAGGTGGCCGTGGCCCAGGACGTCGGCCGCGTCCTCAACCCCCGCCAGGCGAACACCCGCATCGAGGCCGGCATCACCCAGGGCATCGGCGCCGCCCTCACCGAGAACCTCCGCACCAGCCAAGGCATCGTCCGCCGCCCCGACTTCACCGGCTACACCCTCCCCACCTCCCTGGACGCCCCGACCGTCCGCATCGTCAAACTCGTGGAAGAACGCGACGTGGTGGCCCCCTTCGGAGCCAAGGCCATCAGCGCCATCCCGGTCGTCACCACCCCGGCGGCAGTCGCCGCCGCCGTGCGCGCGGCCACGGGCCGCCCGGTGAACCGGCTGCCGATCCGGCCGCAGGCGGCTGTGGGGGCACCGGCCTAGGGGCGGGCTCCGTTGCCTGATCGATGCCGGGTACTAGGTACGCGTACTCATGAGGATGAGGCGGCCGTCTGTGACGATTGTCAGTGCTGGATGTCATAGTTGTGCGTGTCGTCGGAGGAGTGAGCGGCCGCTCCCCTGACGTTGCTTGAACGCGGAGCGTAGTGGGGGAGACAGAAGTGAGTGACAGGATTCCGGGCGGTGGGGGTTCCCACAGCCACTCGGGCGGCTCGTCCGGTTCGCAGGGCTCCGACGGCCAGAAGCTGCGGGCCAAGCTGGAGAAGCTGAAGGGCTTCCAGAGCCGAGTCGACGACATCCTGGCCGACCTCTCCAACTCGGCCGCCTCACCGGATCACATCGCGCGCGACAAGCTGTCGGCGAGTCACCTGGGCTCCTATGACTTCGTCGAGGCGATGAGCCTGTACGGCGCCTATTACGAGGTGCACAGCCAGTTGGAGACGCTGTCCAAGCTTCTGGCGGACCAGATCGAGGCCATGGGGACGGCCGTGCAGAGCGCGCGCGTGTCGTACGGCAACATCGACCTGGAGCAGCGGGCGCGCATGTGGGAGATCCAGAACGACCTCAAGCGCCACTACCGCCCGGACGCGCCGACCGATACCTCGGGCGGACAGGCCGCAGGGTCATGAGGGTCGGCATCAGCATCATCGGCGCCATCGGGTTCGACACCAGGGAAGAAGAGGAGAGGAACAGTCATGACTGACCTTCCGGACGGTTACGTCATGCCGCCTTCGACCGTGCCGATGCCGGCGCAGGTCCCGAGGCGCGCCTCCCAGCAGTCGCTGGTCTATCTCTCGCCCAGTACGGACTTCGACGCGATTCCGCACGAGAAGCTGCTGGAAATGATCAAGGGTTTCGAGCCCAAAATGGCGGAGGCGGTCGGTAACAAGCTTCATTCCGCCTCGGTCAAGATCAAAAAGGTCGCCGACGATCTGAATCAGTACATGGACGAGGACCGCGTCCCTTGGGAGGGCAAGGGCGGCAATGCCTTCCGCGCCTGGGGCGGGGAGATGGTGAAGGCGACGCACGATCTGTCCGAGTTCAGTGGGGTGGCCGGCAAGTGGCTGCTGGAGGCGGCCAGCACGATGGGCTCGGTGAAGATGCCGCCGTATCCGTCGGAGGCCAAGGCACTCCTCGACTCCTTCAAGAAGTCCGGCGGCCTCGGCCCGGAGCTGTTCCGGAAGCAGCCGGCAGCCAAGCCCAAGAACCTCGTCGAGATTCAGCCGCCCACGAAGGCGGAGGCGGACAAGGCGCAGGCGCATATCGATACGGCGCATGCGCACGCTGCGCAGCAAATACGGAAGTTGGCGGAGTCCTACTCGAACTCGACGATGTATATCAATAATGCGAAGCGGCCTGAGTTTCCGCCTATGCCGAAGGGGATGATGCCGGCGCCGCTGCCCAAGCCGAAGGTCGAAGGCCTCCAGAGCAGGCCGGTGGCTGGTGGATCGGGTGGTGGAGGCAGCGCTCACACCAACCAGGTACCTGTATCGGACAGTTCGAGTTCAGGGCCTTTCGTGCGCCGTCGCTCCTCGGGAGTTTCGCCCGAAGGAGGAGGGCTTCCGGTTGGACACGCGAGCATGGATCTTGCCCATGCGCCGACTGTGACTCACGACCACGTGCTGCCGTCCGGCGGAGCTACTCCGCCTTCGCCGGTAAGCGGGCATCCGCACCCGACGGCACTGCCGCCGAGCCCGGTCGTTCCACCGTTCAACGCAGGGCCCCCGAGGGCTCCGAGGTCTTCCGGGACAAGTGAGACGCCGCCCCTGGGCCGGGCATCCCGGACGTCGGAACGCGCTGGTTTCAGCCAGGTCCCCAGCACACGTAGTCCTCGCAACCCTGCTGACGGTGTTGTCGGCGGGCGTCCTTCGCCCACCGCGAAAGGCAGCCCCGTGAGCCGCATTCCGCGGGGCACGGTTATCGGCACGGAGCCGATTCAAGGCGGTGCCCCCGTGCAAGGCCGGCCGCCGATGGGGCAAGGGTCTATCCCTGGAGGGAGTTCGGGCCTTCCATCAGGTGGGTCAGGCGGAAGACGGCTGGCTGCCGAAGCTGGAGGCGTAGTGGGGGGCAGCCCTCAGCGACCGCCAGGGGCTGGCGCGGGAGGGGCGTTCACACCCGGCGGCAGTGGCTTGGTTCGCGGCAACGCTTCTGGTTCCGGCGCCTCCCGGCCCGGTGGTGGTCCGGCCGTACCCCCGCCGTCCCAGTCCAAGGCGAAGAAGCCTCGGGGCCGTCGCGCCGGAGAGCGTCCTGACTACCTTGTCGAGGACGAGGAGACCTGGCGTCCGGACAATGGTCGCGTCTCACCTCCGGTCATCGACTGATCCCGATCCAAATCCAGATCACCGAAGAGGAATGGGCATGCGAAGCAGAGGCAGGACTCGGGCCACCTGGCTGACGAGGGGAGTCGCCGGCGGGTTGGGAGTCCTGCTTCTCGGGCTTGCGGCATCTCCCGCCAGTGCGGACTCCGTTCGTTCCGATGAGTGGCATCTGGATGCCATGCATGCCGATGACATGTGGAAGAGCAGCACGGGCCAGGGCGTCACGGTCGCAGTGATCGATACCGGGGTGAATGCTGCGCTCGGTGATCTGAAAGGGCAGGTGCTGCGCGGCAAGGACTTTTCCGGTCGGCCGGGTGACGAGCGAACCGACTACTCCCGACATGGCACCAGCATTGCCGCTCTCATCGCGGGTACCGGGAAAGGAAAGGGAGCGTTCGGCCTCGCACCGGGGGCGAAAATTCTCCCCATCAGGGTCGCGGACTATGAGGGATCGGAAAACGCGGCTGAGGCTTACGCCAAGTTTTCCAAGTCTCTGAGCGCGGGTATCCGATATGCTGCAGATTCCGAGGCGAAGGTGATCAACATTTCCCTTGCCTCGGAAGAGGTGACCCCTGACCTTGGGGAGGCCGTGAAGTACGCCAAGGCCAAAGGGAAGTTGATTTTCGCTGGTGTGGGGAACAGCGGGCAGAAGGATAACCCTGTGATGTACCCGGCAGCGACGCCGGGAGTGGTCGGAGTCGGTGCCGTCGACAAGAATCTCAGGATCACGGCCGAGTCCGAGCGCGGGCCCCAAGTCGATCTGGTCGCACCAGGAGACGAAATCGTGCAAGGCTGCGACGGTGGCACCGAAGTCTGTACGGGGCACGGTACTAGCGCTTCGACAGCGCTAGTTTCGGCCTCCGCCGCTCTCATTTGGGCAAAACACCCTGACTGGACCGCAAATCAGATCACCCGAGTTCTTATGAACACCGCAGGCGGGCCCGTAAATGGGCCCAAGAGGAACGATCTCATTGGTTACGGCATGGTTCGTCCTCGAATTGTTCTGAAGAATCCCGGCGATCCCGGCCCCGCGGACGTCGATCCGCTTGCCGATCCTGGTGCGAAGACGCCGGTGCCGTCGCAGTCAGCTTCAGGCGGGGACAAGGCGCCAGAGAAAGCTTCGGCTGAAGTGCCGTCGGGTGGTGACGGGAACACCACTGTGTGGCTTGCCGCAGGCGCTGGTGTTGTCGTAGTTGCGGCTGTGGTGGCTGGGCTTGTTGTTGCGCGTCGGCGCCGGAGTTGAGCGGACCTCTGTAGGCCGTCGACCCGGCTGATTTCGGCTACCCATGAGCATGACAGGGATGCCACGTAGACTCCTCGCTGTTGATGTTGTGACAGATGAGGCGAAAGCGGGGGATGGGGAGCATGGCTTCCTTTGAGGCGGAGTGGGCGCAGCTGAAGGAGGAGACTTCTGCTGGTTCCGGGATGAGGCTCGCGAGCGCGGGTGGGGGTTCTGCCGGTGGTTCGGGCGGGGTGAAGTCCAAAAAGGATGTGTGGGACGCGGCGGCCTCTGATGTCGAGAAGCTGGCGGGGAATGCCAAGAAGGCGCTGACCTCGCTGGAGAAGGGGCAGAAGGGGATGGGCAAGGGCGGTGGCGCCGGGGGCGTCGCGTCCTTGGCGGCTCAGCACGAGCTCTACGGGAGCTGGAAGCACTACCTGGACGAGGTTCGCGGCCGATGTGAGGGGCTCAAGGGGCCGCTGGAAAAGGCGGGCCGGACACAGCACGGGAACGACAAGGAAACCAAGAGCCTTTTCGACAAGCTGGGCGACCAGTACAAGGACACGCCCGCCGTCGGTGGTCAGAGCCGGGGCCGGTGATCTGGGCCGATGGATTTCGCGGCGCTCAAGGCACTCAAGCCCTCCGATTTCGAGGACGCGGCCGACGGATATCGTGCGGTCAGCGAAATGGCCAGTCAGGCCAAGACCGAGCTGGAGGACCGGACCCAGGCCAGGATGCGTGAACCCCTGAAAGGGGTGGCCGGGGACGCCGCCCTCGGCCAGTTGCACGAACTGGCCGAGGACTTCCACTACATGCAGGTGGAGTGCGGACTGGTCAGCACGGCTCTGAACGCGTTCGCGGCGGATGTACGGCCGGCGAAGAAGAAGCTGGACGCGGCTGTCGCGGACGCGGAGGCCAAGAATTTCTCGATCGGCGCGGACGGATCGGTCAGTTATCCGGCGGCGGGCGACGACGTGGACGGCAAGACCCCCAAGGGGGGTTCGGCCAACGGCGCCACCGACGAGACCGCCCGCGCCGTCGCCCGGCAGGCGGCCAATTTCGCGCCGAACCCGAACTTCCGCCCCGCCCAGGAGTGCGCCAACCGCATAGCCGAGGCGCTCAAGCAGGCCACGGAAGTGGACGAGAAGTGGGCGCCGCAGCTTCGTAAGCTCATGGCCGATGACGATCTTGCCGTATCCGACAAAGACTGGGCCGATGTGCGGAAGGACATGCTCGGCGTTCGCAAGGACGCGAAGGGCTACCTCGATCACATCAAGGCACCGCCCAAGGACGGCGACCCGAAGGGGAACGCCGAGTGGTGGAAGGGCCTCTCCGCACAGGAGCAGGGCGACTATATATCGGTATATCCCGCCGGTATCGGTGCTATGGACGGGCTTCCCGCTGTCGTACGCGATGAGGCGAATCGCGTCGTACTCGCAGAAACGCACGGCACCACGCAGCAGCAGTACGACGACTGGCTCAAGAAGGAGCCCAAGCACTACCAGAACTACCTCAACCCCATGACCGGGACAGAGGTGAAGGGCGCGCTGGTCGAGACCGAGGCGTGGAAGAAGTGGAACGAGCACCGGAAGGATGTCGACGGGCGTCTCAAGGGCATGGACAGCATCGCCTCCCGCTTCGATACCTCGGACCCGGACACCCGGGCGTATCTGTTGGGCTTCGACAACAAGAAGAACGGGCACGCCATCGTGTCCATCGGGAACCCGGACACCGCGCACAACGTAGCGACGTTCGTACCGGGGACCGGGGCCACGCTGGGATCCGTCGACGAGAACATCAAGCGGGCTGAGGCGCTCCAGCAGCAGGCGTATCGCATCGATCCGGCTCATAAGACGGCTTCGGTCCTTTGGCTCGGATACGACGCCCCGCAGAGCGTCATGAGCGACGCCACGGACTCCAAATTCGCCGACGACGCGCGGGAGCCCCTGAGCAAATTCCTGACCGGAATCGACACAGCTCACAGCGGAAAGGCGCACTCGACCGTCCTCGGCCACAGCTACGGCACTCTCGTCGCCGGGGAGACCATGCGGGACCATCCGCACCTTCCGGTGGACAACGCGATATTCGTCGGCAGCCCGGGCGTGGGCGTGGACCATGCCAAGGATCTGCACCTGCCGGCCGACCACGTATGGTCGGCCACAGCCAAGAACGACCTCATCAACCTTGCCCCACCGCCTGCCGGTACGCTGGCGCCCCTGAACCCGAAGGCGTATATGCGGCTCTTCGACGACCACTCGATTCTCTACGGGAACGACCCCACGACGGATGATTTCGGTGGCCGGACATTCAAGGTCCCCGACGGCAAATTCATCGGCTCGGACGGGTTCATGCCCGCCCATTCGCAGTACTGGGACAGCGAACCTCTCTCGCACATAGCGAACATCGTTACCGGAGGACACTCGTGAAACCGCGTGGAGGAAGCCTGGGCATCGCGCTGATGGCGACGGTGATGGCGGTCGCGGTCACGGCATGCGGAACACCACACGACGGCAAGGCGGACGGCGGGGCTACACCGAAGCAGGTCAAGATGGACGAACAGCAGGCAATCAAGCGCGCCGAGGAAATCATCCACCAGGCGGTGGACGGCATGTCCCCCAAGCCGACCCTGAAGCACCTTGGGCGAGACGCCGTCGGCCCTTGTCTGGCCCGCGACGATCACGGCCCTGACGGCCGCGTACAGGTCAGGGTCGCCTACCAACTGACGGATGTGCCGGGTCAGGCGGCCAAGACACTCGTACGGCAGGCCAGGGACGCCTGGGTGAAACAGGGGCACACATTCCAGTCCTCGGACGAGGACTGGTCCAAGCCGTTCCCGGCTGTTTATATGCGCACCGAGTCGGACGATTTCTGGATGGACGCCATCACGGGTGCTGTGGACCGGGAGAAGGGCGACGGCCTCGCGTCCGTCAGCGTGACCTCACCGTGCTTCCAGCCCGGAAATTCCGGGGAGTCCAGCGACATCGGTAAGTCCGGGGCTTCTTCCTCGGCCGCCCATATGCATCAGGCCGCGTCGGACCGTGCCCAGACCGCCGAGCGCCGGGTCCTCGACCACTCCAGCCGGATCTACGACGCCCTCCAGGCCCCCCACGCTCCGCTGCGGGAAGGGGAAGGGGAGGGGCTGCGGGCCGTCGACGACGCCGACGGCCCGTCGCTCCACCACACCTGGTCCACTGCCCCGCTCGACGAGGGCGAGACGGTCCGGACCATGCGGCGCGCGCAGGAGCACTTCGAAAGCGCGGGCTGGCGCGTACGCCATCTGAAGACGGGCGCGGGCGCCCCGGCACTGATCGCCCTCAACGCGGAAGACCACAGCGTCGCCCAGGTGGCCCCCTCTGCCACCGGGCACATCAGGGTCGCCGTCACCACACCCGCAGACGAAGCGGGGCAGTCGGAGGCCGTGACCGGAATCGAACCGGCGTAACTCGCTTTGCAGGCGAGCCCCTCAACCACTCGGGCACACGGCCGTGTTGGTGTGCTGTGTCGACCATAGGGCCGGGGAGTGAGGGGCTCAATGGGGCGTGCCTTCGCGCCATGTGACTGACATATGGCGTTCATGGGCGGCAGCCGAGGTGCGGCAGTCGAGGGGCGGGGTCAGGGGGTTGTCAGGAATTCCTCCACCAGGGGGCGGAACATGTCCGGTTCGTCTACCCAGGGGTAGTGGCCCACGCCGTGGAGCGGCTGGGCGCGGCCGTTGGGGAAGGAATCGGCGACGAGTTCGCCGGCGCGCATGCCCGTTACCGCGTCCAGGTCTCCCGTGATGACCAGGACCGGGCATTCGACGTGGCGCAGGCGTTCCAGGAGGGCGCGGCGGGCGGGTTCGTCCACGCCCTGCCAGAAGCCGGCTCGCGGGACCGGGCCGAGCTGGGCGCCCTCGGTCGCCGCGTGGGCTTGCTGCGGGGCGTCCCAGCGGCCGTACGCCAGGGGCGCCGCGCGGCGGAGCAGGTCGCGGACCTCGCTTATGTCCGTCGCCTGGGCCAGTCCGTGCGCCGCCACGTACGCGTCCGGCCACCAGTCCTCCGTGGCGCGCGACTCGAAGATCTTCTCGGCGTCGTCCGGCAGTTCGCCCTGTAGCCGCGAACCGGGGCAGGCGATGACCAGGTGTGTGAGGTGCTCGCCGTAGCCCGCCGCGTACGCCTGCGCCGTCGCCGCGCCCGCCGAGTGCGCCAGCAGCGCGAAGCGCTCCAGGCCCAGGTGGCGGCGGAGCGCCTCCAGGTCCTCGGCCAGGGACGGGAACGCGTACGCCGCCGGGTCGGCGGGGGGCGGGGAGCCGCCCGTACCCCGGCTGTCCGGGATGATCAAGGGGCGGTGTCCGTCCAATTCGCCCAGATCGCCCAGGTATGCCGCGTCGCGGCCCGGTCCCCCCGCGAGGCAGATCAGCGGCGGCGTCGCCGCGCCGTCGCGCGGGCCCAGTACCCGATAGTGCAGTTCGGCGGCGTCATACGAGGTGTAGTGCGGCATACGCTCCACCTTGCCCGTTCTCGGGCAGACCGCTCCGTGGTGTGGGTGATGTGGGTGACGGCCCGCCAATCGGCGAGCGGCTACCCACTGGCTTTCTCCTTGTGCTCCAACTTCGTACTCCAACTTCTGCTTATGATTCAGGCGTGTTCGACTCGCGGCACATCAAGACGTTCCACGAGGTGGTCAAGGCCGGCTCCTACTCGGCGGCCGCCCGGTCCCTGGGCTACACCCAGCCCGCGATCACCCAGCAGATGAAGGCCCTGGAACGGTCCGTCGGCACCCCCCTCTTCACCCGCGTCGGCCGCCGCATGCGCCTCACCGAGGCCGGCGAGGCGCTCGCCCGGCACGCCGACGTCATCCTCGACACCCTCTCCGCCGCCCAGCAGCAGATGAGCGCCATAACCCGGCTGCGCGCCGGGCGCGTGCGCGTCTGCGCCTTCCCCAGCGCCAACGCCACCCTCATCCCCGAGACCATGGCCCGGCTCTCCGCCCAGCACCCCGGCGTACGGGCCGAGCTCCTCGAAGGCGAGCCGCCCGAGTCCCTCCAGCGCCTCGTGCGCGGCGAGTGCGACATCACCCTCGCCTTCACCTACCCCGGCCTGCACGAATCCGTCCCCGAGGAACTCGCCGAGATTCCGCTCCTGGAGGACCAGCTCACCGTGCTGCTGCCCGCCGGGCACCCGCTCGCCCGACGCCGCGCCGTCAAACTCGCCGACCTCGCCGAGGAGCGCTGGATCGCCGGATGCCTGCGCTGCCGCGCCAACTTCCTCCACGAGTGCGCCGAGCAGGGCTTCGCCCCCGACATCGTCTTCACCACCGACGACAACCTCGTCGTCCAGTCCCTGGTCGCCGAGGGACTCGGCGTCGCCATGGTGCCCGCGCTGGTCCTCTCCTTCCTCCGCCACGACAAGGTCACCGGGCGCGCCCTCGACCCCGCCTCGCGCCGCCAGGTCTCCGCGTACGTGCTCCGGGACCACCTCCGCATCCCCGCCACCGCCCTCGTCCTCGATGAGTTGAAGGCCGTTGCCGAGCGTCGGGTGGGGTGCTGAGGTCCCGCGTCGGACGTGCCCACGGAGGTAATGGATAAGCCCTGGTTTGGTTCCGGCCAATGAACTGTCGTTGGACGTGATGGATCGCTGGGCCCGACGCTGCCTGTATGACCACTCCGACCGCAGCCCGGCCCACTGCGACGACCACGCGCCTCGACCATCTCGTCGACGAGGTGCGGCAGGCCGTGGGGCGCGGACTGCCGCCAGACCTGACGGCGCATCTGGTCGGTGAGGCGCTCGGCCCCCACCTCGGCACCGCCGACCTGCTCACCGACGAGCAGCGCGCTGGCGACCCCGACCACTACCGCCAGCACATCCTGCACGCCGAACACGACGGCAGCTTCTCCCTCGTCGCCCTCGTCTGGCTGCCCGGCCAGCGCACCTCCATCCACGACCACGTCTCCTGGTGCGTCACCGGCGTCCACGAGGGGCGCGAGAGCGAACGCCGCTACCGGCTCGTGCCCTCCGCCGTCGGCGCCCCGCCGAGGCTCGTCGCCACGGAGGACGTCGTCAACGAACAGGGCGACGTCTGCGGCTTCGCGCCCCCCGGCGACATCCACCGGGTCTGGAACGCCTGCGGCGACAAGGCGATCTCCCTGCATATCTACGGCGCCGACATCTCGCGCCTGGGCACCAGCGTCCGCCGCGTGTACGAACTTCCGGCCGACCGGTAATGGCGCTGGAGACACACCGCGCCGCCAACGTCGCCACCTCCGTCCCCAAGGGGAGCAAGGGGACGAAACCTCCGCGCTGGACGTCCGTCAAGAGCAAGATCCCCGGGCTCGCCATGGCCGTCCTCGGCGTCGGCCTCGCCTGGGACGTGCACTGGCTCGTACCCGGCGTGCCCATGCTCACCGCCGCCGTCGTCCTCGGCATCGTCTCCGCGCACCTGCCCGGCCTGCGAGGCGTGGTCCGCGGCATCGCCCGCCCCGGCCTGAGCTTCGCCGGCAAGCGGCTGATGCGCGTCGGCATCGTGCTGCTCGGCCTCAAACTCAGCCTCCACGACGTGCTCGGCATCGGCTGGGCCACCGTCGTGATGGTCGTCGCCGTCGTAGTCGCCACCTTCTTCGGCACGCTCTGGCTCGGCCGTCGCATCGGGCTCCGCGGCGACCAGCCGCTGCTCATCGCCACCGGCTACTCGATCTGCGGCGCGTCCGCGATCGGCGCCGTCAGCGAGGTGACCGGCAGCGACGAAGAGGACGTGGCCACCTCCGTCGCGCTCGTCACGCTCTGCGGCACGCTCGCCATCGCCGTACTGCCGCTGCTGCACCACCCGCTGGGGCTGGACGGAACGCAGTTCGGCCGGTGGGTCGGCGCGAGCGTGCACGACGTCGGGCAGGTCGTGGCGACCGCGCAGACCGCCGGGCCCTCGGCGCTCAGCGAAGCGGTGCTGGTCAAGCTGATGCGCGTCGCGCTGCTCGCCCCGCTGGTGGCGGCCGTGGCCCTCGCCGTACGGAGCCGCAGGCGGTACGACGAGCGCGTCGCCAAGGGCGAGACGGACGGCGAGGCGGACGGCGAGGGGGATGGCCAGGGGAGCGGCCAGGCGAGCGGCGCGGCCATCGGCAAGCGGCCTACCATCGTGCCGCTCTTCGTCCTCGGCTTCCTCGTGATGGTCGCGCTGCGCAGCACCGGCCAGGTACCGGGCGGCGTCATCGACACCGCGCAGGACGTCCAGGAGATCCTGCTCGCCGCGGCCCTCTTCGGGCTCGGCAGCGCGGTGCACCTGCCCACGCTCGTACGGACCGGGGGGCGGGTCGCCGCGCTCGGGCTGTGCTCGTGGGTGGTGATCGCGGGGGCCTCGTACGCCGGGGTTCTGCTCACCACATGAGGCTGCTCACCGGCCTAGGACGGATGGATGGCTTGATCACCAACTCGCGACAGGCGTCACAGCGGTTCGTGCCTCTTACGCTGACGGCATGACCGCTCTCGACCCGCGGGACACGGGCGCCGCCGACGCCGTTGCCCCTGACGTGACGCCTCCCTCTGTCGGCTCGGCCCCCATCGACCCGACCCGAATATCCGGCGGGGACGCCGACGCCGAAACCGTGCTCGGGCGCCGCTTCCGCGCCCTCACCCTCGGCATCATCTCCGTCGTCTCGCTCATCGCCTTCGAGGCGAGCGCGGTCAACACCGCGATGCCGGTCGCGGCCCGCGCCCTCGACGGCATCGAGCTGTACGCCTTCGCCTTCTCCGCCTACTTCACCGCGAGCCTCTTCGCGATGGCCCTCTCCGGCGAGTGGTGCGACCGGGCGGGCCCGCTCATACCGCTGTTCACCGGGATCGCGACGTTCGGCGCCGGGCTGGTCGTCGCGGGTTCGGCGCAGCAGATGTGGATGTTCGTGGCGGGGCGCGGCGTGCAGGGCATCGGCGGCGGGCTGGTCATCGTCGCGCTGTACGTCGTGGTCGGGCGGGCCTACCCGGAACGGCTACGTCCGTCGATCATGGCCTCCTTCTCGGCTGCCTGGGTCCTCCCGGTGATCGTCGGGCCGCTGATCGCCGGGACCGTCACCGAACAGCTCAGCTGGCGCTGGGTGTTCCTCTCCATCCCGGTGCTGATCCTGCTGCCGCTGGCCGTCATGCTCCCCGCGCTGCGCAAACTGCCGCCCGGTGAGCACACGGCCGCCATGGACCGGCGGCGCATCCTCCTCGCGCTGGCCGTCGCGGCGGGCGCCGGGCTGCTCCAGTACGCGGGCCGCGACCTGGCCTGGCTCTCCCTGCTGCCGGCCGCGGCCGGGCTCGCCCTGCTGGTGCCGGGCATCCTGCGGCTGCTGCCGAAGGGGACGTTCCGGGCGGCCCGCGGGCTGCCGTCGGTGGTGCTGCTGCGCGGGGTCGCGGCGGGCTCGTTCCTCGGCGCGGAGAGCTTCGTGCCGCTGATGCTCGTGACCGAGCGCGGCATGTCCGCGACGCTGGCCGGGCTCTCGCTCACGGGTGGCGGGCTGAGCTGGGCGCTCGGCTCGTACACGCAGAGCCGGCCGCGGCTGGAGCCGTACCGCGAGAGGATGATGAGCGTCGGGCTGCTGCTGATGGCCGCGGCCATCGTGCTGGTCTCGACGGCGCTGATCTCCGGGGTGCCGGCGTGGATCGTCGCCGTGTCGTGGTTCATCGGCGGGTACGGGATGGGGGTGACGATCTCCAGCGGCAGCGTGCTGCTCCTGAAGCTCTCCCGGCCGGGTGAGGAGGGCTCCAACTCGGCATCCCTCCAGGTCTCCGACGCGCTCGGCAACATCACGATGGTCGGCGTCGCGGGGGTCCTCTTCGTCGCCTTGGGCGGCGGCTCCTCCACCACTGCCGCTGCCGCTGACGCGCACGCCGCCAACTCGGCCGCCCCGCCGGCGGCCTTCGCGGCGGTGTTCCTGACGATGGCGGGGGTGGCGTTGGTGGGCTCGTACATCGCTACTCGGCTGAAGCCGCGGACCGGCTGAGGCCGGGCGCGGCCGGAGCCGCGGTGGGGCGGGGTGGGCCGTCGTCCCCTGGGCCGTCGGCTGCGCCCGGTGCCGCAGCGCTGCCGAAAACCGTGTGACCTGCGGAGATTTGGCCGATAGCGTCGTTTGATGCAGCAGCAACCGACGACGACGCATCGACTCACCATCGACCTCCCCGACGACGAGTGGGAGGCCCTGCGCGACCTCGCCGACGCGCGGGGCGCCGAACCCGGCGAGCTGGCGCGGGAGAGCGTGCGCCGGCTCGTCGACCTGGAGGAGTCGCTGACCCGCGCGGACGCCATGCGCCTCGCCACGCGCCATGCCGATCTCCTGCGGAGGCTGGGCCAGTGAACCGTCACCGTCACCGCTGCTTGACGCTGCGCGAGGTCACGAACATCGCCCGGATCGCGTGCGGGGAGCAAGGGGTCCAGTTCCGGGAGCCCGGACTGCTGGCCTCCGCCGTGCACCGGCCGCGAGCGCGGATGCTGGGCGTGGCCGCGTACGACGACGTGTACGAGCAGGCGGCCGTACTCCTGCACGCCATCGCCGCCAACCACCCGCTCATTGACGGAAACAAGCGCACGGCGTGGCTGTCGGCCGCCGTCTTCCTCGCCCGCAACGGCATCGACTCCGCCGACGTGCCCCAGGACGCCGCCTACGACCTGGTCATCGCCGTCGCCTCCGGCCGTATGAGGGAGATCGCCGAGATCGCAGCGGGGCTGCGGGGGCTGATGGGGGAGGGGGAAGGGGAGGGGTGAGGAGTCGGGCACTGCCGGGTTCGGCGTGAGCCGTCGGGGTCGGTGAGAGATCGGGTGCGCGGTCGCGCGCGGGCCCGACGTAGGGGCTGACGCCTGCCCCGAGCCCGGCGCAGATCTCGGTGCGGGCCCAGCCCGGAGTGCCGTACGCGCCCCAGCGCGGCCCGGTCCTGAGCGCAGTACGTACCGGGGCGCCGCCCGGTGCGTGGCCCGGCAGAGGTCGGCCCGGTCCGACCGGTGTGCGGCCAGTGCGTACGCGCCCGGCGCGGGCCTGGCCCCGAGCGCGCTGCGTACCGGGGCGCTGCCCAGTCCGTACCCCGGCAAAGGCCCCGGCCCGACCGGTGCGGGTGGCCCCGGCCCGGAGCGCCGTACGTACCCCGGCGCGTACTCCCGCAGCTCCCCGCCCCCAAGCGCGCCCCGCGCCCCAATGTGAGGTGGGTCGCACCCGGAGGGGATGGCGGGTTGTGGCGCGGGAAGGGGGTGGGGGGCGCAGGTAGGCTGACGCGGTTGCCGATCGCCGAGCCAGCCGACGGAGACCGTGACTACCACCGCCGCCAATCACCACCTCTCGCCCGCCTTCCCCGGCCGGGCCCCTTGGGGTACCGCGAACAAACTGCGCGCCTGGCAGGAGGGCGCGATGGCCAGGTACATCCAGGAGCAGCCGCGCGACTTCCTCGCCGTCGCCACACCCGGCGCCGGGAAGACCACCTTCGCGCTGACCCTCGCCTCCTGGCTGCTGCACCACCATGTCGTGCAGCAGGTGACCGTGGTCGCCCCCACCGAGCACCTGAAGAAACAGTGGTCCGAGGCCGCCGCCCGCATAGGCATCAAGCTGGACCCGGAGTACAGCGCCGGGCCGCTCGGCCGCGAGTACCACGGCGTCGCCGTGACGTACGCGGGCGTCGGCGTCCGGCCGATGCTCCACCGCAACCGCTGTGAGCAGCGCAAGACCCTCGTCATCCTCGACGAGATCCACCACGCCGGCGACTCCAAGTCCTGGGGCGAGGCGTGCTCGGAGGCGTTCGACCCGGCGACCCGGCGGCTCGCGCTGACCGGCACGCCGTTCCGCTCGGACACCAACCCCATCCCCTTCGTCGCGTACGAAGAGGGCAACGACGGCATCCGCCGCTCCTCCGCCGACTACACCTACGGCTACGGCAACGCCCTCGCCGACGGCGTCGTGCGGCCCGTCATCTTCCTCTCCTACAGCGGCCAGATGCGCTGGCGCACCAAGGCCGGCGACGAGATCGCCGCCCGCCTCGGCGAGCCCATGACCAAGGACGCCGTCTCGCAGGCCTGGCGCACCGCCCTCGACCCGCGCGGCGATTGGATGCCCAACGTGCTGCGCGCCGCCGACCAGCGGCTCAGCGAGGTGCGCAAGGCCATCCCCGACGCGGGCGCCCTCGTCATCGCCTCCGACCAGGAGTCCGCCCGCGCGTACGCCAAGCTCATCCGCGAGATCACCGGGCAGGGCGCCACCCTCGTCCTCTCCGACGACGGCGGCGCCTCGCAGCGCATCGACGACTTCTCGCAGTCCGAAGACCGCTGGATGGTCGCCGTCCGCATGGTCTCCGAGGGCGTCGACGTGCCTCGCCTCGCCGTCGGCGTCTACGCCACCACCATCTCCACGCCGCTCTTCTTCGCCCAGGCCGTCGGGCGCTTCGTACGGTCCCGGCGGCGCGGCGAGACCGCCTCCGTCTTCGTGCCGACCATCCCCACGCTCCTCACCTTCGCCAACGAGATGGAGGTCGAGCGCGACCACGTCCTCGACAAGCCGAAGAAGGCCGGCGACGAGGACCCGTACGCCGAGGAGGACAAGCTCCTCGCGGAGGCCGAGAAGGAGCAGGACGAGGACACCGGCGACGATGATCAGCTCTCCTTCGAGGCGCTGGAGTCCGACGCCGTCTTCGACCGCGTGCTGTACGACGGCGCGGAGTTCGGGATGCAGGCGCACCCCGGCAGCGAGGAGGAACAGGACTACCTCGGGATTCCCGGGCTCCTGGAACCCGACCAGGTGCAGATGCTGCTCCAGAAACGGCAGACCCGGCAGATAGCGCACAGCCGGCAGAAGCCGGCCGCCGAGGCGGACCTCGTCGAGCTGCCCGCCGAACGGCGGCCCATCGTCACCCACAAGCAGATGCTGGAACTGCGCAAGCAGCTCAATTCGCTGGTCGGCGCGTACGTGCATCAGAGCGGCAAGCCGCACGGCGTCATCCACACCGAGCTGCGCCGTGTGTGCGGGGGGCCGCCCAGCGCCGAGGCCACGGCCGGGCAGCTGAACGAGCGGATCAAGAAAGTCCAGGAGTGGGCCACGCGCATGCGGTGACATGCGGTGACATGCGGTGATGTGGCGCGCGCGGAGCTCTGTCCGGCCACCGGACGGATTTCGCATATCGCCCGCCCACTGCCCGGATTGTGGGCAAGCCCTTCCGCTCAGCGGACCGGCTCGCTACCGTGCCGGAACACGCACACGCCCCGTGGCAGCGCCGCCGCGGAGCGCAGCCGGTGCCGTGCGACATGCGGCCGGCGGCCTCTCGCGCGCGCTGCCGGACGGGACCGGCGGCGTCCCCACCGCGACGGGAGCCGCCACTCACGTTGAGGAGGGGGCGTCGTGACCGCGGAGACCTCGCAGACGCTCGACCGAGGATTGCGCGTCCTCAAACTGCTCGCCGACACCGATCACGGGCTCACCGTCACCGAGCTGTCCACCAAGCTCGGCGTCAACCGGACCGTGGTCTACCGCCTGCTGGCGACGCTTGAGCAGCACGCGCTCGTACGCCGGGACATCGGCGGCCGGGCCCGCGTCGGGCTGGGGGTGCTGCGGCTCGGCCGCCAGGTGCACCCCCTGGTGCGGGAGGCGGCGCTCCCGGCGCTGCGCTCCCTGGCCGAGGATATCGGGGCAACGGCCCATCTGACCCTGGTCGACGGGACGGAGGCGCTGGCGGTCGCCGTCGTCGAGCCGACCTGGACCGACTACCACGTCGCCTACCGCGCCGGTTTCCGCCACCCGCTCGACCGCGGGGCCGCCGGCCGCGCGATCCTCGCCGCCCGCCGTGGCGAGAGCGACGATCCGGGCTACGCCCTCACCCACGGCGAGCTCGAAGCGGGCGCGAGCGGCGCCGCCGCCCCGCTCCTGGGCGTGACGGGGATAGAGGGCAGCGTGGGCGTCGTGATGCTCGCGGACTCCGTCCCCGAGCGCGTCGGCCACCGCGTCATGGACGCGGCGAAGGAGGTCGCGGAGGCGCTGCGGTAACGCGGCCCACCGCTTGTACGCCCCGTCCATACGCCCGTACACGCGCCCCACCGCGGAAGAGGCCGGTACGCGTGTGAATTAGGGTGGCGGGCGTGTCTTCTCGTGGTCGGGTTCTTACGGTCTGCTCCGTGCTTGTCGTCGCGCTGCTCGCGGTCGCGGCTTTCGCGCCGTTGCCGTTCTCGCTGGCGCAGCCGGGTTCGACGGCCGATGTGCTGGGGTCACGTCGCGGGGAGCAGGTGATCACGGTCAAGGGGGCCGACACCCGGAAGACCACCGGGCAGCTGCGGGCCACCACGATCGTCGCCACCGGGCCGGACGCCGACGTACGGCTCGGAGACGTGATCGACAGCTGGTTCCGCACCGACCGGGCCGTCATGCCGCGGGACTCCGTCTACCCCGTCGGCAACACGACCGCCGAGGTCGAGAAGCACAACTTCGCCGACATGCGGAAGTCGCAGGACGCCGCCACCGAGGCCGCCCTGCGCTATCTGCACCGCTCGTCCAAGGACGTGAAGGTCACCCTCGACCTCGCCCGCATCGGCGGGCCCAGCGCCGGGCTGCTCTTCACCCTCGGCATCATCGACAAGATCGACGGCGACGGCCGCGGCGGCGAGCTCACCGGCGGCCGTACGATCGCGGGCACCGGCACCATCGAACCCGACGGGACCGTCGGCCCGGTCGGCGGCGTGCAGCTCAAGACGCAGGCCGCCAAGCGGGACGGGGCCACCGTCTTCCTCGTGCCGAAGGGCGAGTGCAAGGAAGCCGAGGCCGTACGCCCCGACGGGCTCCAGCTCATCCCCGTCACCACCCTCAAGGACTCCGTCTCCTCCCTCCGGGCGCTGGCGGCCGGGAGCTCCGTCCCCACCTGCTGAAACGCCGCAACGGCGGCTCAGCCGCCCTTGATGAAGCCCTCCTTGATCAGCCACTCCTTGGCCACCTCGTGCGGGTCCTGCCCCTCCACGTCCACCTTGCCGTTCAGCGTCCGGGCCACGTCGTTCGTGAGCTTCTTCGTGATCGGGTCGAGCACGTCCTTCATGGCCGGGTACTTCTTGAACGCCTTGCTGTTGATCTCGGGAGCGGCGTTGTAGTTGGGGAAGAAGTGCTTGTCGTCGCGCATCACTTCGAGGTTCATGGCCTTGATCCGGCCGTCCGTCGTGAAGACCTCGCCGTACGTGCACGAGCCGCCCTTGGAGACCTGCGTGTAGACGATGCCGCCGTCCATCTTCTGGATGTTCGAGGCGGGCAGCCGCATCCCGTACTTCTTCTGCATGCCCGGCAGCCCGTCATTGCGCGCCGCGAACTCGCTCTCCACGCACAGCGTCACCGCGGACCGGTCCTTCTTCGCCAGCGCGGCCACGTCGGAGAGCGTCTTGGTGCCGTACTTCTTCGCGTTCGCGGGGTTCAGCGCCAGCGCGTAGGTGTTGTTGATGGTGCTCGGCTCCAGCCAGGTGATGCCCTTCTTGAGGTCGGCGTCGTGCACGGCCTGCCACTGCTCCCGCGGGTCGGCGATGGGCTGGTCGTTGCCGAGGTAGGTGATCCAGGACGTGCCGGTGTACTCGTACATCGCGTCCGCGTCACCGGACTTCACGGCCTCGCGGGCGCCGATGGAGCCCTGGATGTCGGTGCGGTCCAGGACAGTCGCCCCGGCGGCCTTGAAGGCCAGGCCCATGATCTGGCCCAGGATGATCTGCTCCGTGAACTCCTTGGACGTGACGGTCAGATCGGCGCCCTTGAGCGGCTTGCCCTGGCCTATGGAGCCCGGCTGGACGTTGTCGACCATGGGGCTGCCGCTGGTCAGCCCGCAGCCGCTGAGAGCCAGCGGGGCCAGCAGCGCGCCGGCCGCGGCGGCAGCGGCCAGCCGGGTACGGGACGGCGTACGTATCATCAGTCGCTCCCCTCCAGCCCGCGCGGCCGCAGCAGCAGTTCGGCCAGCGAGGCCAGCCAGTCCACGAGCAGGGCGAGCACGATCGTCAGCACGGAGCCCAGCACCAGGATCGGCATCCGCTGATTGGTGATGCCCGTGGTGATCAGGTCGCCGAGGCCGCCGCCGCCCCCGAAGGCGGCGAGCGTCGCCGTGCCGACGTTGAGCACGAGCGCGGTCCGTACGCCCGCGAGGATCAGCGGCACGGCCAGCGGCAGCTCGACCTTGCGCAGCACCCCGGCCGCCGACATGCCGATGCCGCGCGCCGCCTCCACCAGCGTCGGATCGATGGCCTTGAGCCCCGCGATGGTGTTGGCGAGCACGGGCAGCACGGCGTAGATGACGATGCCGAACAGCGCGGCCCGGCGGCCGATGCCCATCCAGATGACGAGCAGGGCCAGCAGGCCGATCGCGGGCGTGGCCTGGCCGATGTTGGCGACGGCCATGGCGAACGGCGCGGCGCCGCGCAGCCTGCGGCGGGTGAGCAGGATGCCCAGCGGGATCGCGATGATCAGGACGAAGAAGGTGGAGACGACGGTGAGGTAGATGTGCTGGCGCAGCCGCAGCCAGACGTTGCCGCCCGCGATGGAGTTGCGGGCGATGGAGTCGAGGTCCGCGCCGCGGAACCACAGCCACAGCGCGAGCAGGATCAGGGCCAGGACGGCCGGCATGTAGGTGAGCCGCTGCCAGGTGAGGCGGCGGGGCGGTTTCGGCGCGGGGGGCCGGGCGTGCCCGGCGGCGGGTTCGTCCACGTCCACCTCGTCACGGAAGGCGAGGCCCTTGACCTCGTGCTCGCCCGGAGCCCGCTCGTTCCTGGGCCGCCTGCGGTCCCGGCGGCTCACGAGACGTCCTCGGGGCGGACGGCGGTCGCGCCCTCCTGCTCCCGTCTGGTCTGGTGCGCGCGCTGCTCCAGCAGCGCGTGCTGGTGCTCGACGGCTTCGAGGCGGTCCTCCTCCAGCAGCTGCTGCACGGAGTTCATCAGCGTCTCCATGTCGACGACCCCGGTGTACTCGCCGCGCCGCCCGGTGACGGCGACCCGCCCGGCGTTGTCGGTGAGCACGGCCTCCAGCGCGTCGCGCAGCGTGGCGTCGCGGGTGACGGTGTCGTGGACGAGCGTCCCGGCGCGGGCCAGCGAGCCCTTGGCCCGCATGAGGTCGCCGCGGCGCAGCCATTTGTACGGGCGCTTGTACCGGTCGAGGAGCAGCACCTCGTTGGTGGAGCCGGAGCGCAGCATGTCGAAGAGGTTCTGGAGCGGGTCGTCGATGGTGGCGGTGGGGAAGTCGACGATCTCCACGTCGCGTACGCGGGTGAGGTTGAGCCGTTTGAGCGCCGCGCCCGCGCCCACGAAGCCGGAGACGAAGTCGTCGGCGGGGTTGGTGAGGATCGCCTCAGGGGTGTCGAACTGCGCTATGTGCGAGCGCTCGCGGAGCACCGCGATGCGGTCGCCGAGCTTGATGGCCTCGTCGAAGTCGTGGGTGACGAAGACGATGGTCTTGTGCAGCTCGTGCTGGAGCCGGATCAGTTCGTCCTGGAGGTGGTCGCGGGTGATCGGGTCGACCGCGCCGAAGGGTTCGTCCATCAGGAGTACGGGCGGGTCGGCGGCGAGCGCGCGGGCGACGCCGACGCGCTGCTGCTGGCCGCCGGAGAGCTGCCTCGGGTAGCGGCCCTGGAACTCGCCGGCGTCGAGCCCCACGAGGTCGAGCATCTCCTCGATGCGGCTCTTGACCTTGGACTTCGACCAGCCGACGAGCTTGGGCACGAGCGCGATGTTCTGGGCGACCGTCATGTGCGGGAAGAGGCCGGAGGACTGGATGGCGTAGCCGACCTTGCGGCGCAGCCGGACCGGGTCGATGCCGGTGACGTCCTCGTCGTCGATCCGTATCCGGCCGGAGGTGGGCTCGATCAGCCGGTTGATCATCTTCATGGTGGTGGTCTTGCCGCAGCCGGACGGGCCCACGAAGACGACGATCTCACCGGCCTTGATGTCCATGTTGACGTCCTCCACCGCGGGGGCGGGGGTGCCGGAGTAGTGCTTGGTCAGGTTCTCCAGCGCGATGGTGGCGCCGGTGGTGGTCGTGGTGGCCGTGGTGCCCGGCGGTGCGGTGTGCGCCGGCGCGGCGCCGCCCGGTGTCGAGGAATCGGGCGTCGAGGAGTCGGGCGTCGAGGAGTCAGGCACGGATCCCCCTGGAGATGGTCAGCCGTCCGATGAGGACGTACACGGCGTCGAAGACGAGCGCGAGGAGCACGATCCCGAGCGTCCCGGCGAGTACCTGGTTGAGCGCGTTGGCGCTGCCCAGGGAGGAGATGCCACGGAAGATCTCGTTGCCCAGGCCCGGTCCGGAGGAGTACGCGCCGATGGCCGCGATGCCCATCAGCATCTGGGTGGAGACCCGGATTCCGGTGAGGATGGGCGGCCAGGCGAGCGGCAGCTCCACGCGCAGCAGCCGGGAGAGGCGGGACATGCCGATGCCCTTCGCGGCGTCCACCAGGGTGGGGTCGACGCCGCGCAGCCCGACGATCGCGTTGCGGACGATGGGCAGCAGCCCGTAGAGGATCAGGGCGGTGACGGTCGGCGCGACGCCCAGCCCGGTGATCGGGATGAGCAGGCCGATCATGGCGAGGGAGGGGACCGTGAGGACCGTGGCCGTCGAGGTGATGGCGAGGTTCCCGGCCCACTCGCTGCGATAGGTGGCGACGCCGATCAATACCCCGATGAGGGTGGCGACGACCATGCACTGAAAGACGGCGCTCGCGTGCTGATAGGTGTCGGTGAGCAATTGCGCGTACCGGTTGCCGATGTATTCCCAGAAATTCACTGGGCCGCTCCCTCGACGCTGTGGTCAGTCCTCCGCCGCCTGTTTCACCAGCGGAATGATCCTGAGTGGCACCGGATTCTCCATCACGATCGCTGTGGACGCCCGAACAATGCCATCAAAACCCACAACCCGGTCGATCACACGTTGGAGGTCGGCGTTGGAACGGGCTACGAGGCGGCACAGCATATCGCCGTGGCCCGTCGTCGTATGCAGTTCGAGCACCTCGGGTACGCCCGCCAAATGAGTGCGGACATCCGCCCCTTGGCCCTGTTTGATCTCCAGCGTCGCGAACGCCGTGACCGGGTACCCGATGGCCGCCGGGTCCACATCGGGGCCGAATCCGCGAATGACCCCATTGCCCTGCAAACGGTCCAAACGGGCCTGCGCGGTGCCGCGCGCGACGCCCAGCCGCCGGGACGCCTCCAGAATTCCTATCCGCGGCTCCAGAGCCAGTAGCTCCAGCAATCTGCCGTCCAGATGATCGATCATCGGGACCTCCCGGGGCGATGTTTCGACGGTCGATGGTCATCATGTACAGAACGCTCGGAGATACTGCCCTATCGCTGTGCAGATTGCCCAGGGAAAACGCAAACTATTGCGCATCTTGTGGTTCGGAGAGAGCCTGCGGCCATGACAGAGACCCTGCACACCCCCAGCACCGCCCGGCAGGCCGACCCGTTCCCGGTCAAGGGGATGGACGCGGTCGTCTTCGCCGTAGGCAACGCGAAGCAGGCCGCCCACTACTACTCGACGGCCTTCGGCATGACGCGCGTCGCCTACTCGGGCCCGGAGAACGGCAGCCGCGAGACGGCCAGCTACGTCCTCGAATCCGGCGGCGCCCGCTTCGTGTTCACCTCCGTCATCAAGCCCTCCTCCGAGCACGGCAAGTTCCTCGCCGACCACGTCGCCGAGCACGGCGACGGCGTCGTGGACCTCGCCATCGAGGTGCCGGACGCCCGCGCCGCGTACGCCTACGCCACGGCGCACGGCGCCACCGGCCTCCAGGAGCCGTACGAGGTCAAGGACGAGCACGGCACCGTCGTGCTGGCCGCCATCGCCACCTACGGCAAGACCCGCCACACCCTCGTCGACCGCTCCGGTTACGACGGCCCGTACCTCCCCGGCTTCGTCGCCGCCGAGCCGATCACGGAGCCGGTGGCGCGCCGCTTCCAGGCGATCGACCACTGCGTGGGCAACGTGGAACTCGGCCGGATGAACGAGTGGGTCGAGTTCTACAACAACGTCATGGGCTTCACGAACATGAAGGAGTTCGTGGGCGACGACATCGCCACCGAGTACTCCGCGCTCATGTCGAAGGTCGTCGCGGACGGCACCCGGAAGGTGAAGTTCCCGCTCAACGAGCCGGCCATCGCCAAGAAGAAGTCGCAAATCGACGAGTACCTGGAGTTCTACGGCGGGCCGGGCGTACAGCACATCGCGCTCGCCACCAACGACATCGTGGCGTCCGTACAGGCCATGCGGGCGGCCGGCGTGCAGTTCCTGGACACCCCGGACTCGTACTACGACACGCTGGGGGAGTGGGCCGGCGAGACGCGCGTCCCCGTGGAGACGCTGCGCGAGCTGAAGATCCTCGTCGACCGCGACGAGGACGGCTATCTGCTCCAGATCTTCACCAAGCCGGTCCAGGACCGCCCGACCGTCTTCTTCGAGATGATCGAGCGGCACGGCTCGATGGGCTTCGGGAAGGGCAACTTCAAGGCGCTCTTCGAGGCCATCGAGCGCGAGCAGGAGAAGCGCGGCAACCTCTGACGCAGACGCCGTCGCCGACGGCGCCTGGGCTGGGCGAGCGGGCCGGAAC
>NZ_JBHVHQ010000021.1:0-28644 GCF_042800135.1 Streptomyces sp. NPDC057654
GTCGGCGACGGAACGGCGCACCACTCAGGCCAGGAGCCCGTACGCGGCGCGCAGCGGCGGTGCCGCGCGCCGGTAGAGGCTGTCCGCGCCGTGCCGGTCGTCGAGCAGCCGGATGCGGCGCACGGCGGCTTCCAGGGCCCTCGCCTCCGGCTCACCGGCCCGGCGGGCGGTGCGGGGCGCGGGGGCAGGGGCGGTCGCGGGAGCCTGGGCAGCCGCGTCGCTCTGTAGGAACGCGTTCCGAAGCACGTCGTGCGCCGCCATCGGGGCCGGGGCCGGTGCGGGGGCCGCTAAGAGAGGCGGCGCGCTTTCCCGGCCCGCCGCCCGACCGCCGTCGCCGCCCGTACCCGGCGCCCGCCCCCGCACCGCCTCGCGCGGCGAGAAGCCCATCTGAATCAGTGAGAGCCCGGGGAACATATGGCGGAAGACTCGCTCGTAGGCGTAATTCGGGCAGCGGATCGCACCGGACTCGACCCGTCCGACATAGCGGGCGTCGCAGGAGACCTGTTCGCCGATCTCGCGGGCGGCCCGCCGCACCGCCGCCGCGAACTCGGCCTGCGAGCGCCGCCCGCGGAGCCTCCGGAAGGCGGCGTTCGGCCGGACCGTCGCTCTCGTCGCTGCTGCTGAAGCCGCTGAGGCGGGCGCGTTGCGCGGCACCATGGCCGGCCCCTCTCCGGGCGAGTGCCGTCCCGTGCGGAGGACCGGGCGGTGCTGCCGTACTGGCGTGTGTGCTGGCGTGCTGGCGGAAAACGACCGTACCGGTTGTGATGGGTTCGCTACACCCGGTTTGACTACAAGCCGGATATCCCATTGGGCATCCGCCATGAAATGCCATCCTTTGCGGCGACGCGGTGCCGTAGCCATTGACGCGTTCCGGCGTTGAACCCGGTGTACGGGAGCAGACGCACAGCAGCGCGGCGGAGGAGGGGTTTCCCTTGACGGAAGCCGGATGGGGCATCGGAGACGCGCAGGCGGGCGCGGTCGTACGGGCGGTCGGCGGCCGGGCGGCGCCACGGTACGCGTCGGCCGGACGCGCCACGCCCTCGCACGTAGCACCTCCGCAGGGCACCCCCCGACCGCCGGGCCCGCCGCAGGCCCCGTCGGCCCAGCAGACGGCGTCGATGTCCTCGCCCGCAGTGTCCTCGCCCACGGCGGCTTCGCCCACGGCATCTTTGCCTGCGGCAGCTTCGCCCGCGGCGGCTTCGGACCGGCAGGACCAGCAGTGCGACCTCGTCACCGTCCCGGCCCGCCAGGGGCTGGAGGCCGTGGACATCATTCGGCTGCGCGTCGGCGTCGGCCCGGTGCTGCACGACGGCGACGGCGACACCCTCGGCTTCCTCGTCCCGCCCGGCACCGCGGACGGGTGGGATCTGCCGGGCAGCGCCTGCACGCAGACGTACGAGGGCGGGACCCGTACGAGCCGCTCCGAGCCGCCCGTCACCGGCACCGGCTGGCTGGTGCCCCCGGACGCGGCCTGTACCGAGGCCACCGACCCGGCCGTGCTGCGGGCCGCGCTGGGCGAGGCCGCCCGCACCATCGAGGCCGTCGAACGCACCAGCCGCCCCGTTTAGCGGGCCCCCGGCCAGGGCCGTGACCACGGCAGACGCGATGCGGGCGATACTGGTGGGGTGGCGAAGGACAGACGGAAGCAGGGGCGCGGGCGGGCGGCGGAGCCGGTCTCCGAGGCCGTCGACGGCGGGCTCGCGGAGCTGGTGCCCGACCGGGAGCGCCCCCGCGCCCGTACGCTCCTGATCGACGGCGCGCCGCAGTCCCATGTGGACCTCGACGACCCGTCCTACCTCGACTTCGCCTACCAGCGCAGGCTCGGCCACATCGCCGACCTGGCGGCCCCCGAGGGGCGGCCGATCCAGGCGGTGCACCTGGGCGGCGGCGCGTTCACCCTCGCCCGCTACGTCGCGGCGACCCGCCCCCGCTCCACCCAGCAGATCGTGGAACTCGACGCTCCGCTGGTCCAGTTCGTCCGCCGCGAGCTGCCCCTGGAGAGCGGCTGGCGCATCCGGGTGCGCGGCGGCGACGCACGCGTGGGGCTCGCGAAGGTGCCGGAGGGCTGGGCGGACCTGATCATCGCGGACGTCTTCAGCGGGGCCCGTACGCCCGCGCACCTGACCAGCACCGAGTTCGCCGGTGAGGTGCGGCGGGCGCTGCGGCCCGGCGGCTTCTACGCCGCGAACCTGACGGACGGCCCGCCGCTCGCGCATCTGCGGTCCCAGATCGCGACGGTACGCACCGTCTTTCCCGAACTGTGCGTGACCGCCGACCCCGCGGTGCTGCGCGGCCGGCGGTTCGGCAACGCCGTGCTGCTGGCCGCCGACCGCGAGCTGCCGATCGCCGAGCTGACCCGGCGCGCGGCCACCGACCCGCAGGCGGGGCGGGTCGAGCACGGCCGGGCGCTGATCGACTTCACCGGCGGCGCGCCGCCGGTCGGCGACGCCGACGCGCGGCCTTCCCCGGCGCCGCCACCGGCGGTCTTCCGCTGAACAGGGCAGGAACGGCGGATCAGAAAGGCCGCTCCGCGACCCCGCCCGCCGCTTCCCCGGGATCCGCCCCCTCCTTCCCTGGCGCGTCCTCCTCGGGCCCTTCGTACATCCCCGGCACCTCGGGCAGCAGTTGGCTCGTACGGGCCAGCCGGGCGTACCAGTGCGCGCTGGACTTGGGCGTACGGGTCTGGGTCGCGTAGTCCACGTGCACCGCGCCGAACCGCTTGCTGTACCCGTAGGACCACTCGAAGTTGTCCATCAGCGACCAGAGGAAGTACCCGCGTACGTCCGCGCCGTCGCCGATGGCGCGGTGCACGGCGTTCAGGTGGCCGTGCAGATACGCGATCCGGTCCGGGTCGTGCACCGCGCCCTCCGGGTCCGGCTCGTCGTCGTAGGCGGCGCCGTTCTCGGTGACCATCAGCGGCAGACCGGGGGCCTCGCGGGAGAAGCGCATCAGCAGGTCGTACAGGCCGCTCGGGTCGACGGACCAGTCCATGGCGGTGCGCGCGCCGGGCGGCTGGTGGAAGGCGACATCGTCGGCGCCGGGCCAGGGGTTGTATTCGCCGGAGCCGTGGCCGTCGGCCCGCGGGGCGTGATTGTCAGTGGCGGCTGATACCACTGAGGGCGTGTAGTAGTTGACGCCCAGCCCGTCGAGGGGGTGCTTGATGACGGCCGTATCGCCATCGCGCACGAACGACCAGTCGGTGAGACCCGCCGTGTCCGCGATGAGGTCCTCGGGGTACGCGCCGTGGAGCATCGGCCCGGTGAAGACACGGGTCGAGAGCGCGTCCACCCGCCGCTGGGCGTCGAGATCCTCGGCCGACTGCGAACGGGCCCTGACCGCGCTGGGGTTGAGGGCGACGGAGAGCTGCGCGTGCGCGGGGAAGGCGGCGCGCAGCGCCTCGGCGCCGAGCCCGTGCGCCAGGTTGAGGTGGTGCGCGGCGCGCAGCGCGGCGACCTGGTCCGTACGGCCGGGGGCGTGCACCCCCGCCCCGTACCCCAGGAAGGCGCTGCACCAGGGTTCGTTGAGGGTCGTCCACAGTTCGACGCGGTCGCCGAGCGCCCGCGCGACGAGGTGCGCGTAGTCCGCGAAGCGCCGGGCGGTCTCGCGCTCCGGCCAGCCGCCCGCCGTCTCCAGGTCCTGGGGGAGGTCCCAGTGGTAGAGGGTCAGCATCGGCCGGATGCCGTGCGCGAGCAACTCGTCGACGAGCGCGCTGTAGAAGTCGAGGCCGCGCCGGGCGGCGGGGCCCCGGCCGGTGGGCTGCACGCGCGGCCAGGAGACGGAGAACCGGTAGGCGTTCAGGTCCAGGTCCGCCATCAGGCGCACATCGTCGCGCCAGCGGTGGTAGTGGTCCACGGCGACGTCCCCGGTGTCGCCGCCGCGGACCTTGCCGGGGACGCGGCTGAAGGTGTCCCAGATGGAGGGCGCGCGGCCGTCCTCCCGCGCCGCGCCCTCCACTTGGTACGCGGCGGTCGCGGCGCCCCAGAGGAAGCCGTCGGGAAAGCTCGCTGTCTCGTACTCGGACGTCATGGAAGCGCTCCCATAGTCGAGGTGAAGAGGGTGAGGTGAAGAAATTCAGGTGTTGTTCGTGCGTGTACGCGACTGCGTGCGTGCAGGTGCGCACACACATGTTCACGAGTGTTCACGTACGGGCGGGTGTGGTCGCGCGTGGGGGGAGAGGTGGGACGACTTGTCGCGTGGGGCGAGTTGGAAGGGGGAGACGGGGTAGCGGGTAGCGAAGCGGCGGGGTCAGGGCGAGGCGAGGGCGAGGTGGCTTGTGAGGGGGGTTCGTGCGACGGCTGGAGCGGAGTCGGATGGCGGCGGGGGCGGACTGGGGGCCGATCTGGAGCCGGGCCGTGGGACGGGGCCCGGAAGCACGCCGCGCGGTGCCGGCACGACGCGCGTGCGGTACCGAACCGCGCTTCGGCCATGATGACGGCCCGCACGGTTACGTACCCCCGGCCGGGCCCGGTGAGTGCGGTCCGTGTCGCTGGATGTCGTCGGATGCCGCCGGAATCTCCGGATGCCTCCGGAATCCCCGGTTGCGGGGAGAGGCGGACGGCCGGCCGGGGGACGAGTGCGCGGTTACGGACCGCCGGCGGACGATCCGCCCGCCGTGGCTTCGGGCCTGCCACTCTGATCAACTACTGTTCCGTACCGACGCGTTGCGTGAATCAGGGCGTACTGGGGTATGGGTGGTTCAGGTACTGTGGGAGCGCTCCCAGTCGTGACGCGGCGAAGAGCCGCCGCAGCCTGGCGGGGTGACGGCGGACAGTGACCGCGACCCCGCGACCGCTCCGACCACCCCGGCCGGGGCGTCGGCGGCAGCAGCGGCAGCAGCGGATTTCGATGGTGTGCGGTGCGACTTCCTGTGGAGGCAGACATGGCGGCGACCAGTGGGACCACACGGCGTGGCGCGCGGCGCGCCACGCCCACCCTGGAGGCGGTCGCGGCCCGCGCAGGCGTCGGCCGCGGCACGGTCTCACGGGTCATCAACGGCTCGCCGCGGGTCAGCGAACGCACCCGCGCCATAGTCGAGCAGGCCGTAGCCGAGCTCGGCTACGTGCCGAACCGCGCCGCCCGCGCGCTCGCGGCGGGCAGCTCCGACGCCATCGCGCTCGTCATCCCCGAATCCGAGACACGGCTCTTCGCCGAGCCGTACTTCTCCGACGTGATCCGGGGCGTCGGCGCGGAGCTCGCCGACACCGACATGCAGCTGCTCCTCACCCTCATCCGCACGCCCAAGGAGCGGAAACGCTTCGCCGACTACCTCGCCGCGCACCGCGTCGACGGGGTGCTCCTGGTGTCCGTACACGCCGACGACCCGCTCCCCGACCTGCTCGAAGAGATCGAGATGCCCGCGGTGCTCAGCGGCCGCCGCTCCGCCCGCGAAACCGTCGCCTACGTCGACTCCGACAACGTGGACGGCGCCCGCCAGGCCGTGGCCCACCTCTGCGCCCGCGGCCGACGCGCCGTGGCGACCATCACCGGACCGCTCGACATGTACGTGGCCCAGTGCCGCCTCGACGGCTACCGCGAGGGGCTCGCGGCCGCCGGGTACGCCCCCGACGACCGCCTCGTCGCGCCCGCCGACTTCACCGAGGAGGGCGGCCGGCGGGCCATGCGTGAACTCCTCGCCCGCAGGCCCGGCCTCGACGCGGTCTTCGTCGCCTCCGACGTGATGGCCTCCGGCGCCCGCCAGGTGCTCCGCGAGTCCGGCCGCCGGGTCCCCGACGACGTCGCGCTCGTCGGCTTCGACGACTCCGCCGTCGCCCGCCATATGGACCCGCCGCTGACCAGCGTGCGCCAGCCGATCGAGGAGATGGGCCGCACCATGGCGCGCGTACTCCTCCAGGAGATCGAGGAACGGACGGCGGAGCGCCCGCAGGTGGTGCTGCCGACGCGGCTGACGGAGCGGGAGTCGTCGTGAGGCCCCGTACGGCCCGTGGGGCTTGTCGGGTACGCCGGTCGGCGACAGGACAGGGGTGGCCGACCGAGGGCGGCGTCGCTACGGTGACCGGATGGATCAGGATGAACGGCGGCTGCATTCCTCGTCGTTCGGCACGGTGGCGGTCGCGTACGCCGACCACCGTCCGGACTACGCGCGGGCGGCGGTGGGCTGGGCGCTCGGACACGCCCCCGGTCCGCGCGTACTCGACCTCGGCGCGGGAACCGGCAAGCTGACCGCCACACTGACGGCTTCACCGGCCTCACCAGCTGCTGCGGATGCCCAGGCCGCCCTCGATGTCATCGCGGTCGAGCCCGATACGGCGATGCTGACCGAACTGCGCCGCTCGCTGCCGACCGTCCGCGCCCTGTCGGGCAGCGCCGAGGAGATCCCGCTCCCGGACGCGTCCGTCGACGCCGTGCTGGCGGGCAACGCCATGCACTGGTTCGACATGGCCGTCGCGGGCCCCGAGATCGCCAGGGTCCTCGCGCCCGGCGGCGTCCTGGCGGGCCTGTGGAACGTCATGGACGACGAGGCCGCATGGGTCGCCGGACTCGCGCGCGCCGGCGGGAGCGCGGTCATCGGCCCGCGTGACACGCCTGCCGCTTGGCGCACCGCGACCGCCGCCATGCACCTTCCCCAAACCGGCGGGGCCGCCCATTTCGGCTCACCGGAGCAGGCCGAGTTCCCGCACGGGCAGTGCCGCACCGCCGACTCCCTCGTCGAGACCCTCGCCACGCGCGCGGGCGTGCTGGTCATGCCCGAACAGGAACAAGAGGCCACCCTGGGCCGGATCCGCGAGTTCCTCGCGAGCAGGCCGGAGACCGCCCGCGGCGAGTTCACGCTCCCGATGCTGACGGGCGTGCTGCGCGTCCAGCGCCTGTGAACGCCGTCGACCGCCCGACGCGACACGACATGACACGGCTCCCCGCTCCGGTCTCCACCGCCGAGCGGCGTCCGGCCGATCGCCGCGGAATCTCCTACGTGCCCGCCATGCCCCGCAGTTCCTCCACGGCGGTACGGGCGGCGGCGCCGATGACGGCGTCGGCGCGCGGCAGTTTGTTGTCGGCGCGAGCGGCCTGGGTGAAGATCACGGCGGTGTACGCGCCGCCGTCGGGCAGTTCGATCACGCCCGCTTCATGGCGCATCGACCCAAACGTGCCTGTTTTGCCCGACACGCGCACGTCGTCGTACGGGAACCCGGAGGCGAGCCGGTGGGTCCACGCCTGCCGGCCCATCACGTCGCGCATGAACGCGCAGCTCTCGGGGGAAGCCGCGCGGTCCGTCCAGATCGCGTGCAGCAGCCGCGCCATGTCCGAAGGCGTGGCGGAGGCCTTGGACAGCGGGTTGTAGACGACGGCGGGAACCGTCGTGTCGTTGTCGGAGATACGTTCCAGCGCGTCGCTCAGCGAATCGGTCCCGGTCTCCGCGACCAGCTGGGCGAACGTGGTCGCCACGCCGCCATGGATGCGTGTGTCCGCCATCCCTAGATCCCGGCACACCTCGTCGACCGCCTCCGTGCCGACCCGGTGCAGCACCGCGTTGGCGGCGGTGTTGTCGGAGACGGTCATCATGAGGACGACCAGGTCGCGCAGCGAGACCGTGACCGGGTCCCGCAGGATCGAGATGCCGGTCGGGCCGGGCATACGGTCGGCCGGGCCGAGTGTCACGCGGCGGCACGGGTCGATCTGCCCGGCGTCCACGAGCCGGCAGTAGGCGGCCATCAGCGGCGCCTTGTAGACGGAGCCGATGGGCACCGGTTCGTCGGGGTCGATCACCACGCGCGCGGCCGGGCGGTGCAGGTCCGCCACGTGCAGCCAGCCTCGGACACCGGCGTCGGCGAACATGCCGCGGATCGCGCGCTGCGCGCCGCTCTCGCGCCTGGCCCCGCTCATTTCCCGGCTCCCGGTTCTGTTGTCAGCTCCTGGGATTCCGGAGCCTGGGGCTCCTTGGTACGGGACTCCCCGGTACGGATCTCCGAAGCCTGGGCTTGCAATGCCTCGGCCTGCAACGACAGGGCCTCCACCAGCAGCTGCGCCGTCCGCGCGATTCCGTCTCCGTCGGGCCCCCGCGAACCCCACACCACCCGAAGCCGCAGCGGCAGGGGCGGGTCCGTGGCCCTGACGCGGTCGACGCCGTCGGCGGTCAGGGTGCTGTCGGCCGTCACCATGACGGCCTGACCGGCGGCGACCAGCGCCAGTCCGGCGCGTTCGTCGGAGACCTGGACCGTTTCCACGCGGCGCCCGCGGCTGGCCAGGGTGTCGATGAACAGGTCGTACGCGGCGGGCGCCTCCTCGCGGGGGCGTACGGCGACGGGGCGGCGGTGCCGCGACTGAGGTGTGGGACGCGCCTCGGCGGGCTCATCCGATTCGGCTGAGGGGTCGGCCGGGGAAAGGAGCCAGGTCGGGAAGAGGACCACCCGCCCGGCGGCCAGGCCGTGCAGCACCGCCGGGTGCCGGATCACCGCGAGGTCGAGCCGCCCCGCCGCGGTCTCGGACAGCAGCGTGGCGGTCGGGGCCGTCACCACGGTGATGCGGTTCCGTTCCCCGGCGCGGCCGGGCGCGGAGGCCACCGCCGCCGCGACCCACGCCGGTACCTCGGGGGCCAGCCCCAGCCTGAGCCGGCGGCCGTCGGCCTGCTCGCGGGCCCCGGTCTCGCGGAGCTCCGTGAGCGCGGCCAGCGCCCGGCGGGCGTGCGGGAGCAGCAGCGCCCCTTCGTCGGTGAGGGTGACGCCGCGGCTGCGGTCGAAGAGGCGGACGCCCAGCATCGCCTCCAGTCGGCGCAGCCCCTGGGAGAGAGGCGGCTGCGTGATGCCCACGCGCTGCGCGGCGGTGCCGAAATGCTCCTCCTCCGCCAGCGCGACGAAGATTTCCAAATGCCGTTCGGTCAGCACAGCACCTCCCTGACGTGCACTTATATCGAGATCAAATCGCGTCGAAGTCGAGAGTGTATTCGACATGGCGCTGAAGGGCGGACTTCACTGGGCAGGCCGAACGAGCACACCGAACGAGCACACCGAACGAGCACACCGAACCGGCCCCCAAGGAGGACGTCGTGCCGAACCAAGAAGACGCGCCGTACGAAGAGGGCGCGCCGCACCGACCAGACCCGCACCCGGAAGTTCCGTACCGAGGCGGCCGGGAGAGACGCGGATCGCGTGGGCGATGGAGCGGCAAGCAGTGGACGTTCGGCGCGCTGGCCTTCGTCGTGCTGGTGGCGGGCGGCGGGTACGCCGGATATCGGCTCCTGGGGGCCGACGACTCCACTGATCCGCAGGTCACCGCCGCGACGGCGCGCCTTCAGGACTTCCTGGGTGCGTGGCAGAAGGGCCAGGCCGAGCAGGCCGGTACGTACACGGACACACCGGACGGCGCCAAGTCGCTCATCGCATCGGTGATGACGAACCTCAAGCCCTCCAGCACGGAGATCACCGCCGGGCGCGGCGAGCGGAAGGGCGACGGCGACGTACGCGTCCCGTTCACGGTGACCATGCGCGTACCGGGCGTCGGCGCGTACGGCTGGGACTCCCAGGCGCATGTGCGCCAGAAGTCCGGCAAGTGGACGGTGGAGTTCACCACGTCGATGGTGCACCCGAAGATGGAGCCCGGACAGACGCTCGCGCTGGCGAACTCCGCCAGGGCGGACATTCTCGACAGCAAGGGCGACAAGCTGGAGGCCGCCTCGCTGGTCGGGGTGGTGGACGGCAAGAGCGGCAAGGGCGTTTCGGGGCTTGAGGCCCAGTACGACGAGCGCCTCTCCGGGGGCAAGGGCCCGGGAAAGTCGGTGGTGGTGGCGGACCGCCGCAGCGGGGAGCCGGTGAAGACGCTGTCCGCGGAGAAGGCCAAGGAGGGCCGGCCGGTACGGACGACTATCGACCCGCGCGTACAGCGGGCGGCGGCCGACGCGCTGTCAGGGGTGAAGAAGACAGCGTCGATCGTGGCGGTGGACCCGCGCAACGGCCACGTCCTCGCCGCCGTCAACAAGCCCGGCGGCATGAACCGCGCGCTGGAGGGGCGCTACCCGCCCGGTTCAACGTTCAAGGTCGTCACGACGGCGTCGCTGCTGGATCAGGGGGTGCGGCCCGCGGACGTAGCGCCGTGCCCGAAGTTCGCGCATGTGAACGGCCAGCGCTTCGAGAACCAGAATCAGTTCGTACTGCCCGAGGGGTCGACGTTCAAGGACGCCTTCGCGCAGTCCTGCAACACGTACTTCGTCGGGGCCCGCGGCAAGCTCTCCGACACCGCGCTGCGGGACGCCGCCCAGGCGTTCGGCATCGGGGGCGGCTGGGATGTGGGCGCCAAGACGTATAACGGCAGCGTTCCGGCCAGCACCAGCGACAACGACAAGGCCGCGGGCGTCATCGGACAGGGGCGGGTGGAGGCGTCGCCGCTGGTGATGGCGTCCATCGCGGCGACCGTGAAGAACGGGAAGTTCGAACAGCCGGTGCTGGTTCCGGACGCGGTGGACAAGAAGTTCCGGGCCGCCCGCGACCTCGACCCGAAGGTGGCCGCCGATCTGCGCGACCTGATGCGCGCGACGGTGACCTCGGGCTCGGGCCACGCGCTGAAGAACCTGCCGGGCCTGCCGCACGCCAAGACGGGCACCGCCGAGTACGGAACCGAGAACCCGCCGCGCACCCACGCGTGGATGATCGGCTACCAGGGCTCGTCCGACCTCGCCTGGTCGGTGCTCCTGGAGGACGGCGGTTCCGGCGGCTCGGACGCGGGCCCGGTGGCGGCCGGCTTCCTACGAAATCTCGGCTGAGAAAGAGGAGCAATCGGCTGAGAAAGAAGAGCAAGAAGAGAAAGAGGAGACCGACTGTGCACATCACCGAAGCCGCCCCGTCCCGCCGGGCGGTATTGGGCGTAGGCGCCGGCACGGCGCTGGCGACCCTGCTGACCCTCTCCGGCGGTAAGGGCAGGGCGTACGCCGCAACGCCACAGCCCATCGGGGACCTTTCCCGGCAACTGCGGTCACTTGAGGACGAGTACAAAGCGCGGCTGGGGGTGTACGCCCTCGATACGGACACGGGCGCGACGGTCTCGTACCGCGCCGCCGAGCGCTTTCCGATGTGCTCGGTATTCAAGGTGCTCACGGCCGCGGCGGTGCTGCGCGATCTCGACCGCGACGGCGAATTCCTGGCCAAGCGCATCCGCTACACCGAGAAGCTCGTCAAGAAATCCGGCTATACCCCGGTCACCGGAAAGCCGGAGAACATCGCGAACGGGCTGACCGTCGAGCGGCTGTGCGCCGCCGCCGTCAGCGAGAGCGACAACGGCGCGGCCAATCTCCTGCTCCAGGAACTGGGCGGCCCGACCGCCATCACCCGTTTCTGCCGCTCGATCGGCGACGGCACGACCCGGCTCGACCGCTGGGAGCCGGAACTGAACTCGGCGGAACCCTGGCGCAAGACGGACATCACCACCCCCAGTGCGATCGGCAAGACATTCGCCCGCCTCCTCGTGGGCCGCGCGCTGGAAACCGAGGACCGCGAAACGCTGACGGCCTGGCTGGTGGCCAACACCACCGACGGCGAACGTTTCCGCGCGGGCCTCCCCGCCGACTGGATTCTGGCGGACAAGACGGGTGGCGGCACGCAGTACGGTGTGGCCAACGACGTAGGCGTCGTCTGGCCCCCGAAGCGCTCCCCGCTGGTCCTCTCGGTGCTCTCGACCAAGTACGACCCGAAGGGCCCGACGGACAACCCCTTGGTGGCGAGGACGGCAGCGCTGGTGGCAAAGGAACTGACCCGCTGACCTGACGCGGGCCCCGCCAGGAATTAACCTCGCAAGCTATGAGCACTATGCAGACGATCCACGACGTCCAGGTCCTGATATGCGACCCCGAAGGCGACCCCATCGCCGCCGAACGCGACGCCCTGGACCTCATCGGCAATGCCTCCTACCAAGGCGCCCAATGGGTCGTCATCCCCGCCGAACGCTTCGACGCTTCCTTCTTCCAACTGAGCACCCGAGTAGCAGGCGACATCGTCCAGAAGTTCGTCAACTATCGCGTGGGCCTGGTGGTCATGGGCGACATCTCGAACTACACGGAGGACAGTTCGGCGCTGAGGGACTTCATCCGCGAATGCAACCGGGGCCGGCAGACGTGGTTTGTGGCTGATGCGGAGGAGCTGGGGGAGCGGTTGAAGGGGTGAGGGGTGGGGCGGTATTGCCGTGGTTGGTGCGGCTTTCGTCTCGGACCCCACCACCGGCAATACCGCCCCACGCGGCAGCCCCAAAACCCGCACCAATAACGCCGCAGCCCCCGCCCTCAAACGGAATAGCTGAGATCCTTGGCAGTCAGCGATGCAGGCCGCAGCCGTACCCAAGCAGCCCCCGACACGGCCGGGTCATCGCGCACGTAGCGCCGGAAGCGGGCATCCCACTCGTCTTCGTCCGTACCGAGATACCGACTGAGTTTCCGCCGCCCCCGTGCCACGTCGAACGGCAGGACTTCCGCCTGCCCACGGGCAATTACCTGCCTGACCGACCCCGTTCCGACATCGCACACATCAACGACGAGCGCGATCGCGGGATCAGCCTGAACCCGGCCCAGCAACTTCGCCCACGGCCCGGTCAGCACCCAGAAAGCCTCGTCCTCCCAGAGAAACCACGTAGGCCGCACGGTCGGCCCATTGGTGGCCACCCGAGCGGTGAGCGGCTGAGCGAGAAACGCATCAACATCGAACTCTCGTTCCGTCATGCCTTGATCGTGCCACCCCTCGACCCGCCCATGCGTCAGTCCTCAACCACGCCCATGCCCATACCCAGGCCCGGTCCGCTCCCGACCGGGCGCAGACGAAGACGACTGAGCGAGCCGAGCGGAAATCTCCTTGCGCGCGTCCTTCGAGCCGAAGATGAGAAGCAAGTCCCCGGGCGTCTTTCGGCTGCTCTCGATGGAGACGTTTCCCCGCCCGGTCGCCTGCTTCTTGTCGAGAGCGGAGTACTCGACAACCATTGCCTTGTCGCCGCAGTTCAGTACGACGAACGCGGACCCGTCCGCGCCGGAAGACGAAGCGATGCTGTAGGGGCCGGCAGCGTACGGTCTGCTGCCCGCAGAACTCGCCTCGGGCCACTCAGAGGTCAGCTGTATCAGTCCCTTGCCCGAAGGTTCTCCATCGGAGACCGCGAGGCCGCATGCCTTGCCCTGGGTGTAGGCAACCACCTGATGCTCCCCCTGCCGCACTTCCCCCAGGGGCTTAGGCCCCTCCCCTGAAGCCGACTGAACCGACTGAATCGAGGAGAGCGAATCTCCGCTCAAACCGACGGACGGGAGCTTGGCCAACGAGGTGAAATCATCCGCCGCCGAAGTATCACTGCCGGAACTCTCCCCACCCTGCGCCGCCGTGCACGCGACACACGAAAGTAAGAGGGCGGCCCCCATGGCAAGTTCCCGAAGCGTTTTCTCCATGGCCCCAGCGTAGGAGCGGCCGCCTTCCTCCCCCAGAAGCCACCCGCGCCTGGGGCCACGGCCCCAGGCCGCGGTTTGGCCGCAGCGCGCAAAAGATCGGCCCCCAACCCGTTCTCCCAGGTCAGGGGCCGATCATCAAGGGTGAGTAACGGGACTTGAACCCGCGACATCCTGGACCACAACCAGGTGCTCTACCAGCTGAGCTATACCCACCATGTCCGGTGCTTTTCGCACCGGCCGAGGAAAAGTGTACAGGGTCTGGAGGGGTGCTCGCTCCCGGCTTTTGGCGGGGCCGGGAGCGAGCGGGGTCAGCGGTCCTGAGCAGGCAGGACGTGCTTGGCCGCGATGGCCTTCGCGGTGTCCGAGTCCGGGCCGGGCTGCGGGACGAAGATCGCCTCGCGGTAGTAGCGGAGCTCGGCGATGGACTCGCGGATGTCGGCGAGGGCCCGGTGGTTGCCGTTCTTGTCCGGGCTGTTGAAGTACGCGCGCGGGAACCAGCGGCGGGCCAGTTCCTTCACGGACGACACGTCGACGATCCGGTAGTGCAGGTAGCTCTCCAGCTCCGGCATGTCCCGCAGCAGGAAGCCGCGGTCCGTGCCGACGGAGTTTCCGCACAGCGGGGCCTTGCCCGCGTCCGGTACGTGCTTACGGATGTACGCCAGGACCTGCTGCTGCGCGTCCTCCAGCGTGGTCCCGGCGTCCAGCTCCGCGAGGAGTCCGGAGGACGTGTGCATCCTCCGGACCACCTCGGGCATGGTGACCAGGGCCTCGGCCGGCGGGCGGATCACGATGTCCACGCCGTCGCCGAGGATGTTCAGCTCAGAGTCGGTGACCAGCGCGGCCACCTCGATGAGCGCGTCATCCGACAGCGAGAGCCCCGTCATCTCGCAGTCGATCCACACCATGCGATCGTTCATGCGTCTCACCCTACGGGGCGTTCCCGCTGGCCGGGCAGGCGTGGGGTGTACAGGTCGGACTCCGGCTTCCCCGGTTCCGGGCGGTCCGGGACCGGGGGCGCCGCGGTGGCCGTCCCCGACACGGCGTGCGCGGTGGCGACGGCGGAACGGCGCATCGGCAGGGACGCCGACTCCCCGGCCCGCTGCTCCACCAGCTCCGGACGGTCCGGACGGTCCGATCGGTCCCCCCGATCCGCACGGTCCGCGCGCTCTGTCCGGTCCGGTCGGTCCGCTCGGTCCACCCGGTCGACGAGACCGCTCTGCGGCCTGCGCGCCCGGTACGCGGCCCGGTAGGCCGCCGGGGAAGACCCCAGCTGCCTGCGGAAATGGCCGCGCAACGCCACCGGCGAGCGGAATCCGCAGCGCCCCGCCACCTCGTCCACCGAGTAGTCCGAGGTCTCCAGGAGCCGCTGCGCCTGAAGCACCCGCTGGGTGATCAGCCACTGCAGTGGAGCGCTCCCAGTGAGGCTACGGAAACGCCGGTCGAAGGTGCGACGGCTCATGTACGCGCGGGCCGCCAGCGTCTCCACGTCGAACTGCTCGTGGAGGTGCTCCAGCGCCCACGCGACGACCTCGGCCAGCGGGTCCGCGCCGATCTCCTCTGGTAAAGACCGATCGAGATAGCGCTCCTGACCGCCGGTGCGCCGCGGCGGCACGACGAGCCGGCGGGCCAGGGCCCCCGCGGCGTCGGCGCCGTGGTCGTTGCGGACGATATGCAGGCACAGGTCGATGCCCGCGGCCGTGCCCGCCGAAGTGAGCACGTCGCCGTCGTCCACGAACAGCTCTCGCGGATCGACGTGCACGGATGGATAGCGCTTCGCGAGCGTCGGCGCGTACATCCAGTGGGTGGTCGCCGGACGGCCGTCGAGCAGGCCGGCCGCGGCCAGTACGAAGGCGCCCGTGCACAGCCCTACGATCCGGGCGCCCTCCTCATGCGCGCGCCGCAGCGCGTCGAGCGCCGCGGTCGGTGGTGGCCCGGTGATGGAGCGCCAGGCGGGCACGACGACGGTGCCCGCCCTGGAGAGCGCCTCCAGGCCGTACGGTGCTGTCAGTTCCAGTCCGCCGGTCGTTCGCAATGGCACATCTTCGCCCGCGCAGACCAGCAGTCGGTAGCGCGGAACGCCGGCGTCCTGGCGGTCGATTCCGAACACGGAGAGCGGGATGGAGCTCTCGAAAATGGGGCCGCCGCTGAAGAGCAGTACAGCGACGATCTCCCGGCGGCGGCGTCCGGAGAGCTTGCGCGTGGTCTCCGGTACGGTCGTGGAGTCCTGGCTCATGGCGCTAAGCCCCCCTCGGCGGTCGAGTCCTCTCGGTCCTGCACGTTTCCCCTCGGTCCTGAACGGTTCCCCCGCCGGTCATGGCCAAGATCGAATCTACTGTGTCGCATGTGGTCGCGGTGACCAGTTCACCACCCGGCTCTATGTCGACATGGCAACTTGGCGTAAAGCGTTCGATCACGAAGCGTTGCACTTGCAGGCCCCGCTGAAAAGTACGCCTCTCGCCCATGCCCAATCCCAGTGGGCCGCAACCGCTCTCCTCGGTCCTTTCGTTGCTGGTCGAGCGGCTGTTGGGGGCCCTGTAGGCCAAGGGATGTGCTTCGGCCTGAAGTTGGCTGAAAAGCTACGGGCGCATAGCTGGCGGTGCGTCAGTCGCCCGGCGCACGCCCCTCGCTGAGGTGCCCGCCCCGGTGCGCCCCCACGCCCGTACGCCCGTGGCGGCCCCGGTGCGGAGCGGCGCGTTCGGCGGACGACCGGGCCGCGTTCCGTTCGGCCCGGCGCAGCAGGGCCCGGCAGGCGCAGGTCACGGCCGCGAGCCCGACGGCCGAGCTGGCCGCGCCGCCGAACGACCGGCCGCACGCCAGCAGGACGAACGGGACCAGCGCACAGCTGAAGACCGCCCAGCGCACGAGGTCCCCCACCGAGTCGGAGGCGGCTGTGAAGGGGGTGTCGTCGGGGTCCGCGCCGGGGCGTCCGGAGGCGTCGTCGCGGCGCGCGTACCGCAGGATTCCCGGCACTGGAGAGCTCCCTACTGGTGGCGGTCGGCGGTACTACAACGCGCCCCCGGCCGCCGGGTCACTGCACCGCGCGCGTCAGGGCTACCCCCAAGGCATTGCGCTACGGGCCGCCCTCGTGCATGCTCCTCGGAACCCGCCTCCGGGCGGTTCGTCCCATGGGGCGGCCTCTGGGCAGGAGGCGAGTGTCGCCGTACCCTGGTGGGTAAGGACTTGGAAAGATGAATCCCGGACGGATTTCGTGCACCATGATCCGCCCGTTGTTCACTGTCCGACGACAACTCCAACCAGCCCACCGCCGAACCCCACCGCTGATCCCTCCGCAAGAGGATTTCCTTCGCCGAGACATCGATGGCCGGTCACGAATTCCCCGAACCCGCGGACCGCAAGAGGGTTGCCGATCACGCGGCGGCCCCCGAAGCGGCGGAAGAAACACGTCACTCCTGCGACCCGGCTTTCCGGCACGGCGTCGTCGTCGGCTTCGACGGATCCATGTCGAGTGAGCGAGCGCTTGCGTACGCAATCGGCATGGCCGTCCGCTCGGGCTCCGGCCTGATCATCGTCCATGTGGCGAACCGGCTGCCGACGACCGTCTGGGCAGGTTGCGAGCCCCCCGTCTTCGTCGACGTTCCCGACCACCGGACCGAGGTCCTCGGCCTGGAACTGGCGTGCGCGGACTATCTCTCCGAGGTCCCCTGGATCCTTGTCGAGCGCGGCGGCGACATCTGCCACGAGCTGGAGGAAGTCGGCCGGGAGTACTCGGCGGACGCCATCGTCGTCGGTTCCACGCACGGCCTGGTCGGCCGCATCTTCGGCTCGGTCGCCGGCCGCCTCGCGCGCCGCGCCCAGCGCCCCGTCGTCGTCATCCCGTAGCCGGCGGGCGTCGCTCCTCGCGGCGGCGTAGGTCCGTACGCGATGACGGTCCGCGGGGTGCGTGATGCAGGAGTGCAAACGGGAGTGGCCAGCGTCGTGCCCGTATGCCGTCGTGCGGGCGCGCGTCCGACGGGCCTCGCCGCCCGCGTCCGTACAGAGCGCTGGTACGGGCAGGGGGCGCCCCCACCGCTCCGCCCGCGTCCCATAGGGGGCGCGGCTCCGCGCGCGGCGGTCCCGCTGGGAGTGCGCCCGCGTGCGACGGCGGGCCCCACTACCCCGTACGCGACCCAGTCACAAGAAACGCCGATGGTTATCGGTCGAGTTGACTTCGGTCGGTCTCAAACAGTCGATAAATCTACCCATGCGTAGGGGTGGATTGCGTGTGGGTAGGGGGTAGACCTCGAACACAGCTTGCCGTCGACCGGGAGGTGACGGTTCCCGGGACGGCAGTCGCCGGTGCGAGGGCGGCATCGGCGCAGGGGAGGCGGCCCCTCCGCGCGCGTGGTGGCACGCGCGGAGGGGTAGCCCCCGACCGGCACCCCCGTGGCCGGCCCGCTCTCGTCCCCGCCCGTCGAGGCGGCTCCCGCCCGCGCCGATCGGGGTCGGCAGCGGCTATTCGACCGTCACGGACTTCGCGAGGTTGCGCGGCTTGTCGATGTCCCGGCCCAGCGCCAACGCCGTGTGGTAGGCGAGGAGTTGCAGCGGGATGCCCATCAGGATCGGGTCCAGCTCGTCCTCGTTCTTCGGCACCACGATCGTGTGGTCGGCCTTCTCCTGCTCCCGGTGCGCGACCGCGAGAATCCTGCCGCTGCGGGCCTTGATCTCCTCCAGCGCCGCGCGGTTCTTCTCCAGCAGGTCGTCGTCCGGGACGATCGCCACCGTCGGCATCGCGGGCTCGATGAGCGCGAGCGGGCCGTGCTTCAGCTCGGAGGCCGGGTACGCCTCGGCGTGGATATAGCTGATCTCCTTGAGCTTCAGCGACGCCTCCAGGGCGGCGGGGTAGCCCCGCACCCGGCCGATGAACATCATCGACTGGGCGTTCGCGTACTCGGCCGCGAGCTTCGCGATGTGCTCCTCGTCCCGCAGGATCTCGGCGATCTGCTCGGGCAGCTTGCGCAGGCCCGCGATGATCCGCTTGCCGTCGGCGACGGACAGGTCGCGGATGCGGCCGAGATGCAGTGCGAGCAGGGCGAAGGCGACCACCGTGTTGGTGAAGCACTTGGTGGAGACGACGCAGACCTCGGGGCCCGCGTGCACGTACACGCCGCCGTCGGTCTCGCGGGCGATCGCCGAGCCGACCACGTTCACCACGCCGAGGACGCGGGCGCCCTTGCGCTTGAGCTCCTGCACGGCGGCGAGGGCGTCGTACGTCTCGCCGGACTGCGACACCGCGATGTAGAGGGTGTCGGGGTCCACGACCGGGTTGCGGTAGCGGAACTCCGAGGCGGGCTCCGCGTCCGCGGGGATGCGCGCCAGTTCCTCGATCATCTGGGCGCCGATCAGCCCCGCGTGGTAGGAGGTGCCGCAGCCGAGGATCTTCACCCGGCGCACCGCGCGCGCCTCGCGGGCGTCGAGGTTGAGGCCGCCGAGGTGCACGGTGGAGAAGCGGTCGTCGATACGGCCGCGCAGCACGCGGTCCACCGCGTCGACCTGCTCGGTGATCTCCTTGTGCATGTACGTGTCGTGGCCGCCCATGTCGTACGACTCGGCCTCCCACTCCACGGTGGTCGGCTGGGCGGACGTGGTCGAGCCCTCGGTGGTGTACGTGCGGTAGTCGTCGGCCTTCAGGGTGGCCATCTCGCCGTCGTCGAGGGTGACGACCTGGCGGGTGTGGCTGACGAGCGCGGCGACGTCCGAGGAGACGAACATCTCCTTCTCGCCGATGCCCAGCACGACGGGGGAGCCGTTGCGGGCGACGACGATGCGGTCCGGGAAGTCCGCGTGCAGCACGGCGATCCCGTACGTGCCCTCGACCAGCCGGAGCGCCTCGCGGACCTTCTCCTCCAGGGTGGGGGCCTGGGAGCGGCCGATGAGATGGGCGAGCACCTCGGTGTCGGTGTCGGAGAGGAACGCGACGCCCTCGGCGCTCAGCTTGGCGCGCAGGTCGGAGGCGTTGTCGATGATGCCGTTGTGGACGACGGCGACCTTCTCCTCGGCGTCCAGGTGCGGGTGCGCGTTGACGTCGTTGGGCGCGCCGTGGGTGGCCCAGCGGGTGTGCGCGATGCCGGTGGTGCCCGCGAAGCGCTTGGGCAGCCGCGCCTCCAGGTCGCGGACGCGCCCCTTGGCCTTCGCGGACTTCAGCCCGCCGGTCTTGCCGCTCGCGTGCAGGGCGATGCCCGCGGAGTCGTAGCCCCGGTACTCCAGCCGCTGCAAGCCCTCCAGCAGCAGCGGTGCCACGTCACGCCTGCCGATGTATCCGACGATCCCGCACATGTGTTTAGCCCTCCCAGGGTCGGTGGTCGTGGGTGCCGAGCCGCTGCCCGGCCGGGGCCGCGCGACGGTGCGGTCGGGGCCCGGCGGGCGGCTCAGCCGTAGACGATGCGGCGCAGCTGCCGCAGCGAGAGTCCGGGCGGCGCCACCGCGCGGTGCGGCAGCTCGGCCGCGATCCGCTCGAAGATGTCCGGGTTGGTGAGCCCGCCGGACTGCAACTCGCGGTGGCGGCGGCGGACGAATTCCTCGGCCGTCTCGTCGAAGTACGCGAGTACGTCCAGCACCACCCGGGCGGCCTCCCCGCGTTGCAGGGGGGTGCTGCGCACCAGGTGGTCGACGAGGTCGTCATGGGACGTACGGCGTTCGAGCACCCGTTGATACTGATGATTTACGGGGCTGATCGCAAGAATCCTGCCCGATATCGGGCAGGATTCTTATTGGAGTGACTGTTGGGGTGGCAGAAGGAGACTTCAGAAGCGTTTCAGCACCGCCTGTTTGGCCGCCGCGAACTCCTCGGCCGTCAGTATCCCCTCCCGGTGCAGCTCACCCAGCTCCCGGAGCCTGCGCAGCAGCGTGTCGTGATCGTTCCCGTCGCCGCCCGGCTGCCCGCCGTCGCCCCCGGCCCCGCCCCCGCCGGCCGCCCCGCCCGGCGCGGCGTCGGCGGGCTTGGACAGCGCCACGGGCGTCTGGTCCGCGCCGGAAGGGTGCGGCATACGGGCCGTCACCGCCGCCGCGATCAGCGCCATCAGGGGGTCCTTCTTGAAGCCGTACAGCTCGACGGCGTACGGGTCGTACTTGGGCGGGGCCTGCGTGGACGCGTTCGCCAGGACGAAGCGGAGGTAGCCGTGCTCCAGCCCCGCGGACGGCTGCCACACCACCGACATCACATCCGACACCGAGAACACACGGGTACCCGCGGACTTCTTGGCGTCTTCGGTCTTCCAGTTCCACTCCAGCCGCACGGTCTCCCCGTCGAAGGCGGCCACGCCGTCCCCGGCGCCCACCGACAGCGGCACCGCGGGGCCCGGCAGCAGATAGCGGTCGCACGGGCCGTTGCCGATCTGCTCCAGCAGCAGCGCGTTGCGCACCTCGGTGACGAAGTACTCCGCCACGCCCGTGCGGTCCGGCTCCACCGAGAGCTGATACGGGTCGGCCGCGTCCGGCAGCTGCCCCCGCGTGACCTGGAGCAACGGGTCCGAGCCCTCGCGCAGCCGCAGCCGCAGCCGCCCGCTCTTGCGCCCCGCTTCGAAGGCGATGCCCGCCACCGCGGCGAGCGGCACCGCCAGCTCGCCCAGCGTCTGGCGCATGAGGTGCACCCCGCGCTCACGGCCCGGCACGATGCGCACTGTCTCGCCGTCGAACGTCCACACGCCGTCCTTCTGCATGATCTCCGCCATGGGATGAATTCTTTCAGGCGAGTTCGCGGTGCTGCGGGTGCGCCGCAAGCTGCGGCAGGAACGGCGGCAGGAACGGCGGCAGGAGCGGCGGCAGGAGCGGCGGAGGCAGGCGCCGCCTTGACCGCTCGCGGGGCAGTTGGTACCCAGGTGGACGTTCGTGCGCGCCACTTTCCGTACACAGCCCGTGAAGGGACTTCCTGTGAGACGCAGCGCCCGGCACCACCCCCACAGCCGCCCCGCCGGCTCCCTGCCCCGGCTGATCTTCTCCCTGCTGCTGGTCGTCACCGCCGGAGCAATGGCGGCCGGAACGGGCAGCGCCGCCGAGCCCCCCGGCCGTACGTCCGGCGAGCCGCGCGGCCGCACGCCCGCCGCGATCCCGCTCGACCGCGTCATCCCCGCGCCCGCGTCCGTACGACCGCACGGCCGCCCGTACGAGCTCGACGCCGGGACCCGCGTCCGGGTGCCCGCCGGTTCGCGCGAGGCCCAGCGGGTCGGCGACTACCTGGCGGACCTGCTGCGCCCCGCCACCGGGTACGCCCTGCCCGTCACCACGCGCGGCGGCGACGACGGCATCCGGCTGCGGCTGGCCGACGGGAGGAACGGGGACGAGGAGGGCGATGACGGCGAGACGCGCGGGCTCGGCGCGGAGGGGTACCGGCTCTCGGTCACCCACCGCTCCGTCACCATCAGCGCCCGCACAGCCGCCGGGCTCTTCCACGGGGTGCAGACCCTGCGGCAGCTGCTGCCCGCCGGCATCGAGAAGGACCGCAGGCAGGCCGGGCCGTGGCAGGTCGCCGGAGGTTCCATCGTCGACGTGCCGCGCTACGCGTACCGCGGCGGGATGCTCGACGTCGGCCGGCACTTCTTCACCGTCGGCCAGGTCAAGCGCTATATCGACCAGCTGGCCCTCTACAAGATCAACAAGCTGCATCTGCATCTGTCCGAAGACCAGGGATGGCGCATTGCCATCGACTCCTGGCCCCGGCTGACCACGTACGGCGGCAGCACCCAGGTCGGCGGCGGACCGGGCGGCTACTACACCAAGGACGACTACCAGGAGATCCTCCGCTACGCGCGGAGCCGCTATCTGACCGTGATCCCCGAGATCGACCTGCCCAGCCACACCAACGCGGCGCTCGCCTCGTACGCGCAGCTCAACTGCGACGGCGTCGCGCCGCCGCTGTACACCGGCACGGAGGTCGGCTTCAGCACGCTCTGCGCGCGGAAGCAGATCACGTACGACTTCCTGGACGACGTCTTCCGCGAGCTGGCGGCCATGACGCCCGGCCCGTATCTGCACATCGGCGGCGACGAGGCGTACTCCACGAACCACGAGGACTACGTGACGATCATGGACAAGGCGCAGCCGATCGTCGCCAAGTACGGGAAGACGGTGATCGGCTGGCACCAGCTGACCGGCGCGCACCCGATCAAGGGCGCGGTCGCGCAGTACTGGGGCTACGACAAGACGCCTCCGGCGGAGCGGGCCCAGGTCGCCGAGGCCGCGAAGAAGGGCGCCGGCGTGATCCTGTCGCCCGCCGACCGGTCCTTCCTCGACATGAAATACACCAAGGACACCCCGCTCGGCCTGCACTGGGCCGGGCTCGTCGAGGTCAAGCGGGCCTACGACTGGGACCCCGGCACCTATCTGGCGGGCGTGCCGGAATCGTCGGTCCTGGGCGTCGAGGCGGCGCTGTGGACGGAGACCCTCGCCACGAACCGTGAGCTCGACTTCATGGCGTTCCCCCGGCTGCCGGGCATCGCCGAGCTCGGCTGGTCCCCGGCGAGCACGCACGACTGGGACGCGTACCGCGTACGGCTCGCCGCACAGGCCGAACGCTGGGACGCGCTGGGCTACGACTACTACCGCTCGCCGCAGGTGGACTGGCCCGGGGCGGCGCGGTAGCGGGTCCGCGGCGCTGTCCACGGATATGGCTTCTGACGCCGGGCGGGCCGCTGTCCGGCCCGGCCGCCCGGCGTCCGAGGGTCAGCCGGCCAGGCCCAGCTCGCGGGCGATGAGCATGCGCTGGACCTCGCTGGTGCCCTCGCCGATCTCCAGGATCTTGGAGTCGCGCCACATCCGGGCCACCGGGTACTCGTTCATGAAGCCGTACCCGCCGTGGATCTGCGTGGCCTCGCGCGCGTTCGTCACCGCGATCTCCGAGGAGTAGAGCTTCGCGAGCGCCGCCTCCTTCTTGAACGGTTCGCCGTGCAGCAGCCGGGAGGCGGCGTCGCGCCAGGCGATACGGGCCGTGTGGGCCCGCATGTCCATGTCCGCGATCTTGAACTGGATGGCCTGGTTCGCCCCGATCGGCTTCCCGAACGCCTGGCGCGTGTTGGCGTACTTCACCGACTCGTCCACGCAGCCCTGGGCCAGCCCGGTCGCGAGCGCCGAGATGGCGATCCGGCCCTCGTCGAGGATGCGCAGGAACTGCGCGTATCCCCGCCCCTCCTCGCCCAGCAGATTGGCCGCCGGGACGCGGACGTCGGAGAAGGCCAGCTCACGGGTGTCCGACGCGTTCCACCCGACCTTGGAGTACGCGGGCGCGACCGTGAAGCCGGGGGTGCCGGACGGCACGATGATGGTGGAGATCCGTGGGCGGCCGTCCTCCTTGCGCCCCGTGACGGCGGTGACCGTGACCAGGCCGGTGATGTCCGTGCCGGAGTTGGTGATGAAGCACTTGGCGCCGTTGATCACCCATTCGTCCGTGGTCTCGTCGAGCCGGGCGGTGGTGCGGGTGCCGCCCGCGTCCGAGCCGCACTCCGGCTCGGTCAGGCCGAATGCGCCCAGCAGCTCGCCCGAACACAGCCGCGGCAGCCACTCCCGCTTCTGCTCCTCGGTGCCGAAGCGGAAGATCGGCATCGCGCCGAGCGAGACGCCCGCCTCCAGCGTGATCGCCACGGAGGAGTCGACGCGGGCCAGCTCCTCAAGGGCGATGCCGAGGGCGAGGTAATCGCCGCCCATGCCGCCGTACTCCTCGGGGAAGGGCAGCCCGAACAGCCCCATGCGCCCCATCTCGCGGACGATCTCGTACGGGAACTCGTGCCGCTCGTAGAAGTCGCCGATCTTCGGCGCGACGACGTCATGGGCGAACGCCTCCACCGTGCGGCGGAGTTCTTCGTGCTCGGAACTGAGTCGGTGGTCGATCGGCATCGTTTTCACTGCTCCTTGTGGGAGAGGGCGCGGACGGTGCGGGACGGGCTGGGGCGTCCCAGGTGGGCGGCCATCCACACGCTGGTCGCGGTGAGCAGGCCGAGATCGACTCCGGTTTCGACGCCGAGGCCGTGGAGCATCCACACGAGGTCCTCGGTGGCGAGATTGCCGGTGGCGCTCTTCGCGTACGGGCAGCCGCCGAGGCCGCCCGCTGAGGCGTCGACGACGGCGACGCCGTGCCGCAACGCCTCCAGGGTGTTGGCGAGGGCCTGGCCGTACGTGTCGTGGAAGTGCACGGCCAGCCGGTCCGACCCGACCCCGGCCTCGCCCAGGGCTCTCAGCAGCGCGCCGACGTGACCGGGGGTGGCCACGCCGATCGTGTCGCCGAGGCTCAGCTCGTCGCAGCCGAGGTCGAGGAGCGCGCGGCTGACGCGCACGACCTGGCCGACGGGGACCGGGCCCTCCCAGGGGTCGCCGAAGCACATGGAGAGGTAGCCGCGGACCCGGACGCCGGCGTCCTTCGCCTTGGCGACGACGGGCGCGAACATGGCCAGCGACTCGTCGACCGTGCGGTTGAGGTTCGCCTTGGCGAAGGACTCGGTCGCGCTGCCGAACACGGCGATCTCCCGCACGCCGAGCGCCAGGGCGCGGTCCAGCCCGCGCTCGTTCGGCACGAGGACCGGGAGCCGGACGTCCGGGCCGATGGGGGCCGCGGGGTTGACGAGGGCCGCGGGGCCGGTGGTGTCGGCGGGGTCGCTCAGCAGCCCCATCAGCTGCTCGGCATCGGCGAGCTGGGGCACCCACTTGGGGTGCACGAAGCTGGTCGCCTCGATGGTCGTCAGCCCCGCCGCGGCGAGCCGGCGGATGAACTCCGCCTTCACCTCGACGGGCACCACCGCCTGCTCGTTCTGGAGCCCGTCCCTGGCGCCCACCTCGTGGATGCGGACGCGGGCGGGCAGGCCGTCGGCCGGCACGGTCATCGGCAGCCCGGTGGGCGGCTGGTCGGTCATGATTCCTCCCGCGGTGTCACTACGGCGAGCACCTGGTCCATGGCGACCGTGCTGCCCGCCGTCACATCCAGCTCCGTGACCCTCCCGTCGTGCGGGGCGGCGATCACGTGCTCCATCTTCATCGCCTCCACCACCAACAGGCTCTGCCCTGACGTCACTTCGTCGCCCACCGCCGCCTTGACGACGGTCACCGTGCCGGGCATCGGCGCGGTGAGCGCCCCGGCATGCGCACCCGCCGCCGCGCCGCGCGCCTCGACCGGGTCGTGGTCCTGTACGTGCCAGGCGTCGCCGTCCCGCCCCAGCCAGACGCCCTCCGGGCTGGGGGTGTGGGTGAAGGCGTGGGTGACGCCGGCGTACTCGACGGTGACGCGGCGGGCGCCGGCGGCCTGCGCCCCCGCCTCGTCCTGCTCCGTGGACCCGCTTTCCCGGGTGGTCAGCCTCGCGGCGACGGCGGCCCCGGCGGGCCGGCTCGCCGGAGCCCGGCCGACGCCCGCCTCCGCCGGCGTCGTACGAGCCGCCTGCCCGCTCACCGGGCCTGCCCGGGCCCGGTCGACGGTGACCTTTTCCGGCGTCGTACGAGCCGCCTGCGCGCGGTCCGCGGAGGCCCGGTCGCCGCCGGCCTCCTGTGACGTCGTATGAGCCTCCCGCAGGGCCCCCGGTGCCGCCCCGTCCTCAGCTCCGGCCGCGTCGATCAGGACCTCAGCCGCGTCCGTGAGACCCCGGACCTGCACCGCCACCGGGGCGTGGCCCGGAACGCGCAGATGGTGCACGGTCCACGCGGCCTCGCCGCCGAGCCGCCAGCCGCTCGGCACGGAGAACGGGTCCGTCCAGCCGGGTCGGCCGCTGCCCCCGCCTCCGTACGGGCCTTCTGCCGGCCGCAGCGCCGCGTGGCGCAGCAGCGCCGCCGTCACATACACCTCGTCCGGCACGCCGCGCGGCACCAGCGTGTGCGCGTCCCGGTCGACCAGGCCCGTGTCCATCGTGCCCGCGGCCACCTCGGGGTGGGCGAGGAGCCTGCGCAGGAAGCCGGTGTTGGTGTCGACGCCGAGGATCGTCGTCTCGGCCAGGGCGGCGCGCAGCCGACGCAGCGCGGTGGGGCGGTCGGGGCCGTACGCGATGACCTTGGCGAGCATCGGGTCGTACGCCGTGCCGACCTCGGTGCCCCGCGAGAGGCCGGAGTCCACGCGCACATCGTCCCGGCGGGGTTCGGACAGCGCCCGGACGGTCCCCGCCGAGGGCAGGAACGTCACCTGGCCGTCGTCGGCGCGGGCGGTCTCCGCGCAGATACGGGCCTCCACCGCGTGGCCGGTGAGGGAGACGTCCTCCTGCTCGAAGGGCAGCGGCTCCCCGGAGGCGACCCGCAGCTGCCACTCCACCAGATCGAGGCCGGTGATCAGCTCCGTGACGGGGTGCTCGACCTGGAGGCGGGTGTTCATCTCCATGAAGTAGTACGAGGCGGGGTCGTCGCCGGGCACGATGAACTCGACGGTGCCCGCGCCCGTATAGCCGCAGGAGCGGGCCGCCGAGGCCGCGGCCTCGCCCATCGCGGCGCGGGTCGCCTCGTCCAGCAGCGGGGACGGCGCCTCCTCGATGATCTTCTGGTGGCGGCGCTGGAGGGAGCACTCGCGCTCGCCGAGGTGGACCACGTTGCCGTGGCCGTCGGCCAGGACCTGGATCTCGATATGGCGGGGCCGCTCGACCCACCGCTCCACCAGGAGCGTGTCGTCGCCGAAGGCGCCGCGCGCCACCCGCCGGGCGGCGGCGATCTCCTCGGCGAGCGCCGACGCGTCGTGGACCAGGCGCATGCCCTTGCCGCCGCCGCCCGCCGAGGGCTTGAGCAGCACGGGCATGCCGATCTCGCGGGCGGCCGCGGCCAGCTCGGCGTCGTCGAGGCCGCTGCCCGAGGAACCGGGGACGACGGGCACGCCGGCCGCCCGCACGGTCTCCTTGGCGCGGATCTTGTCGCCCATCAGCTCGATGGCGTCGGCGGGCGGGCCGATGAAGACGAGCCCGGCGTCCGCGCAGGCGCGGGCGAAGGCCGCGTTCTCCGCGAGGAAGCCGTAGCCGGGGTGGACGGCCTGGGCGCCGGAGCGGGCGGCGGCCGCCAGCAGGCGCTCGATGGACAGATAACTCTCGGCGGCGGCCGTCGGGCCGATCCGCACGGCGGTGTCGGCCTCCCGCACATGCCGGGCGTCCGCGTCCGCGTCACTGAAGACGGAGACCGAGCGGACGCCCTGGGCGCGCAGCGTGCGGATGACGCGGACCGCGATCTCGCCGCGGTTGGCCACCAGGACGGTGTCGAACATGCTCATCCCCCATCACATCCGGAAGACGCCGTAGCCCGGCGCCGCGCTGTCCCGCTGGGGGAGTGGCGCGTTGGCGCAGGCGGTGAGGGCGAGCCCCAGCACCTGCCGGGTCTCCAACGGGTCGATGACCCCGTCGTCCCACAGCCGCGCCGTCGCGTAGTAGGCGTTGCCCTGGGTCTCGTACTGCTCGCGGACCGGGGCCTTGAAGGACTCCTCGTCCTCGGCGCTCCACTCCTCGCCGCGCGCTTCGAGCTGGTCGCGCTTGACGGTCGCGAGGACGGAGGCGGCCTGCTCGCCGCCCATCACCGAGATCTTCGCGTTCGGCCACATCCACAGGAAGCGCGGCGAATACGCGCGCCCGCACATGGAGTAGTTGCCCGCCCCGTACGAACCGCCGACCACGACCGTCAGCTTCGGCACGCGCGTGCAGGCGACGGCCGTGACCATCTTCGCGCCGTGCTTGGCGATGCCGCCCGCCTCGTAGCTGCGGCCGACCATGAAGCCGGAGATGTTCTGGAGGAAGACCAGGGGGATGCCGCGCTGGTCGCACAGCTCGATGAAGTGCGCGCCCTTCTGGGCGGATTCGGCGAAGAGGATGCCGTTGTTGGCGACGATGCCGACCGGGTGGCCGTGGATGTGCGCGAAGCCCGTGATGAGCGTCTGCCCGAACTCGGCCTTGAACTCCGCGAACCGGGAGCCGTCCACCACCCGCGCGATCACCTCCCGCACGTCGTACGGCGTGCGGGAGTCGACCGGGACCGCCCCGCGCAGCCCCGCCGGGTCGGCCTTCGGCTCCTCCACGGGCCGTACGGTCCACGGCAGCGCGTCGCGCGCGGGCAGGGTCGAGACGATGGTCCGGACGATCCGCAGGGCGTGTGCGTCGTCCTCGGCGAGGTGGTCGGTGACGCCCGAGACCTTGGAGTGCACCTCGCCGCCGCCGAGCTCCTCGGCGGTGACGACCTCGCCCGTGGCGGCCTTCACCAGCGGCGGTCCGCCCAGGAAGATCGTGCCCTGGCCGCGCACGATGACGGCCTCGTCGCTCATGGCCGGCACATACGCGCCGCCCGCCGTGCAGGAGCCGAGGACCGCCGCGATCTGCGGGATGCCGGCGCCGGACATCCGCGCCTGGTTGTAGAAGATCCGCCCGAAG
>NZ_JBHVHQ010000022.1:0-20627 GCF_042800135.1 Streptomyces sp. NPDC057654
GGCCCGGGGACGCCGGCGGGCCGGGCGAGCATCGTCCGCGTCGACGACGGCGTGCCACACCGCGTCGGCCGGTGCCCCGGTCTTCCGGCCGTCGTCATGCGAGGGCCATGCCGACGTGCAGCGGGCACCGCGGCTTCGGCGGGTGCACGAGGCTGCGGGCCCTTGTCCGGCTGCGGCCGCCGGTGCCGTCGCGCGGCGGTTGGTGGGGGCATGACACCGGGCGGTGGGCGGGCGCGGCCATATGCAGGGGTTCATTCCTCTGGCAGGAGTTGGAGGTCCGTGGTCGCGCGGGGCGGCGGGGCGGACCGGTGCGCGGGCACGCGCGCTCAGCGTTCCTGGTCGCCCCGCGGCGCCTTCGAGGCGAACCGGCGGATGCCTGACCGCTACCTAAGCGCCCTGGGGCGGGTGTGACCAGAGGGGAGTCAGGTTGTTCGGTTGCACGGATGCGAGATCCGGACAGGGGCCAAGAGAACCGCCAGGTGCGGCGCACCGGCCGGATGCGGCGACCGGACGGCTCGACACCGCGATGCCGAGTCCGCCCAGCCCGTGCGCGCGGGCGTGCCGGCCACGCCGTCGCGGTTGAACGGGAGGCGTCGGGCCTGCCGTGACCTGGCCCTACGTGTGCCATGCCGCAGCCAGCCGTCCCTGGACGAAGGACGTGACCGGTCGCTCACGCCGCGGGCGCGCGGTTGAACGGCTGTCGGCGCCGCCGTACGGTCCGACGATGGACGAAATCACTGCGCGCGCCGAGGTCGTCGCGGACCCGCTCAGACTGGCCGGACGGCGCTACCTCGTGACCGGCGGAAGCCGCGGCCTCGGCCGCGAGATCGTGCTCCACCTCGTCGCCGCCGGAGCCCACGTCGCCACCTGCGCCCGCCAAGAGGAGGACCTGCACCGCCTGGAGGAGGTCGCCGCCTCGGGGGCAGCCCCTCTGTGCACGGCGGCGCTGGATGTCACCGCGCCGGGCCGCCTGGAGGCGTTCGTCGACACGGCCGCCGAACAGCTCGGCGGCCTGGACGGGGTGGTGGCCAACGCCGGCGGGGCGCGCGGCGGGGACCTGCTCAGCGCGAGCGCGGACGACTGGGCCGCCACCTTCGATATCAACGTGGTGCACGCCCAGCGGCTGCTGAAGGCCGCCGTCCCTCATCTGCGGGAGGGCGGCGGCGGTTCGGCGGTCCTGATCTCGTCCATCAGCGGGTGGCAGCCCGCTCCCCAGGCCCAGTACGGAGCGGCCAAAGCGGCGCTGATCAGCATGGCCCGCTCCCTGGCCAACGAACTCGGCGACGACGGCATCCGCGTGAACGCGGTCTCTCCCGGCTCGATGCTCATCCCCGGCCGCCGCTGGGCCCGGCTGCGCGACGAGCGTCCGGATGAGTTCGCCCGCTTCTGCGCCCGGGTACCGGCCGGCGACCTGGTCACCCCGCAGGAAGTGGCCGCCGTCGTCACATTCCTGCTCTCCCCCGCATCCAGCGGCATCAACGGCGCCCACCTCCCCGTCGACCGCGGCCAGAACACCCCCACCCCCGGCGGCTACTGACCCAGCACCGGCCGGGCCGCGCGCAGGAAGGCCCGCACCGCCGGCTCGTCGCCGACCGGGTCCAGCCGCCGACAGAAGTCGCGCAACGCCTGCACCGAGCGCACGCTGCAGACCCCCTCCAGGTACTCCAACGCCGTGGAGGCCGCGGCCAGCGCCTCGTCGAGCCGGTTCTGCTGGAGGCAGGCGGTGGCCAGCACCGACTGGCTGATCGCCTGCCGGCGGCGCCGGTCGCCATTGGCCCGGGCGGAACGCTCCGCCGCCTCCTCGGCCTGCCGGGCCTGCCCCAGATCCCGGAAGACGAAAGCCGCCTCCGCCTCCCAGTAGTGGGGATCGAGGTGCTGCACCCAGGCCGACTCCTGCTCCGCGCCCCGGCTTTGTCCTAGCGCGGCCTCCGCCGCCCGCAGAGCGCGCAGCGCTTCGGAGCGGTGCCCGCGCGCGGCCATGGCGCGCGCCACCATGGCGTGTACCCGCATCAGTCCCAGCGGGCTGCCCGCGTCCCGCGCCGCCCGCAGGCCCGCGTGGGCCAGGTCCACGCCGTCCTGCGGGTACCCCAGGCTGGTGGCCAGGTGGGAGAGGCCCGCGAGGATCTGACCGGCCAGCACCCGGTCGCCGCCCTCCCGGCACAAGCGCAGCGCCTGCACCATGTAGCGCTGGGCCAGCCCGTACTCCCCGCTGTCGTAGCTGCTCCAGCCGGCCACCGCGCCCAGCCGGGCGGCCCCGGTGAACAGCCGGGCCCGTTCTCCCGGGGCGACGCCCCGGCGCAGCAGGGGCACCACCTCGTTCAGGAACGCGAGGATGCTCGACCGCACCCCCTGGCCGCCGAAGCGGTTGTCCATCTGGTCGAAGGCGGAGGCCATCGAGTGGACCATCCCCACGCGCCCGCCGGGCTGCTCCGGGAGCACCGGCGCCGTCGGCCACTGCTCGACCCGCAGCAGCCAGCCGCACTGCGGCGCGAGCAGGACGCCCTGGGCGGCGGGGCAGGCCCCCAGGTGCCGGCCGTCCTGGTCGGCGAGTTCCGCGAGCGTGCCCAGAGCGTCCGCCAGGTCCCGGTGGCACAGCAGCGAGCGGGCCGCCACCGGGGTGTCCGAGTCGTACGGACGGAACCCGATGTCGTGCGGCTGGACGGGCCAGCCCAGCAGTTCGGTGAGCACGTCGGCGATGAGCCATACCGTCTCCGGCCGGGGGACCGTGCCGCTGATCCACCGGGAGACCGAGCTCTTGTCGTACCCGGTGTCCTGCCCCCGACGGTCTGCCAGCGCGTTCACGCGGGTCGCCAGCGACTGATAGGTACGGCCGGTTTCCCGGATGGCGGCGGCCAGCGCCCTGTTGGGCGTGCGGGCTCGGCCCGCCGTGCTCCTGTCCATGGAGGTCGGGGGCTGGTGTGGCATGGAGGGTCCTGGGAAGGGCGGGCGGTCGGGTAGTTCGGGGTCCGGAGCGCGGCGGGCCGGGGCGGCGGTGATCCCGTGGAGTTCACCGGCGGTCTGTCCTCGGGGCCCGGCGTATCGGTCCGATCCCGGGTGTTTCTCCCGCGCGGGTGGTGATGGACGGGAGGACAGCGTCGTTCGGGTCTTTGGGCTGCTGGCGCCTGAGAGGTCTCTCGCTGTCGGCGAGGCTGATGGCGGCTCAGGTGGCACGGCGGGGGCTGACCATGGCACGGAGACCCGGTACCTGTTCGGCCGGGCGTTGGAGGAGGTGGACGTGGCGGTGGTGGTGGAGCACGGTGTCGGCGACGGCCCAGCCGGCCACGTCGCGGGCATAGCGCATGACCGTCTCCGAGGAGGTGGCGCCGCGGACCCACAGCACACTGCCGTCCTTGGCGGGCAGGCGCGCGGCGTAGTCGAGGAGGGCCCAGGCCAGGAGCCGGCCGGTGAGCACGCCAGGGGCGGGGCGGGTGAAGAGGGCGGAGATGAAGAGGGCGGGCTCGGCGCGCTGGACGCTGCTCCAGCCCCCTTCCGGGGTGGCGGACCGGACGAGCGCGCAGCCCACGATCACCTCGTCCTCGCACAGCAGCCACACCAGCGGCTCTCCCCTCTCCTCCCCGCCCAGGCGGTTGAGGAGGGCGGAGCGGTCGGCGTCGAGGTCGGCGCACTCCGGTGTGGAGGGGTGGACGATGCGCTCGTCGATCAGAGCGGCGACGGCCGTGCGGTCCTCGCGGGTGGCGGGCCGCATCTCGTACGGGGTGGTGCCAAGGGAGGTGTGGGCGGCGTCGGCAGGGCCGCAGGGGTGGGGCGGGCGTTTCACGGGCGTGTCTCTTTCAGAGCTGGGTGTGGTCGACGGTGGCGAGGGGCTGGTGGCTGATCGTCCAGGTGCTGCACCGGCCGTGGGCGCGGAGGGTGACGCTGAGCGTCATCTGACGAAAGCGCAGGGCGTAGTGGTGGGCGTGGTTGGCGGTGGGCCCGGTGACCAGGAGGGTGAGCAAGATGGCCTGCGCGGGCGGGAGAGGGAGCGTTCGAGCGGCCTGCCCGATGCTGCTGGTGAGCCAGCGGAGCGCGGTGGTGGTGGAGGCTGACCAGTGTCCGCCGCCGAATTGCCCCGCGGTCGGCTCGTCGGGGCCGGTGCGGTGCTCGCACCACAGCGGGCTGGCCGGCACGGTGGCGGTGACCGGAGCCGGGTCGTCCCAGTCCACCGTGATGCTGCACGCGGCCACGCTGATGTCGTCGCTGGCGGCTGCGTCGTCCTCGGCGACCGGAAGGGGGCGGGGACACGAGACGCCGTTCACGGTGGGCGCGAGAGGGGCGGCGAGGAGCGGAAGGTACATGAGGGAGTCAGCCCGCCGAGAGCAGGGTGTCGGCGAGGCGGGTGAGGGCGTCGGTGTTGGCCTCGGCGTGGTGGCCGAGGACGACGGACTGGCCGGGCAGCGCGGCCAGGCGCTCCCGTACGGGCCCGGGGTCGGGGTAGCGGTCGTCGGTCGCGGCGGAGAAGGCGTCGCGCGCACCGAGTTCAGCACCCTCTCCGGCTTCCGGGACGGCCAGCTCGGCGGAGATGCGGGGGTGCAGGACGGCGGCCGCGGTGGCGTGGGTGGCCAGGGTGCAGCCGAGCCAGGAGACGACCTGGTCGGGGAAGAACTGGCACGTGAGCTCTGTGCGCCGGTTCCCGTTCCACTGCGGGGTGCGGTCGCCGACGGTCAGGGCGTGGGTGACCTGCGGGTGCTGGGTGGGGTGGAGCTGCTCGCCGGTCAGGTAGAGGCTGCGGACGGTGTCGTAGAGGCCGAGTCCGTCGAGGAGGCCGAAGCCGAAGGCGGCCGCCGCGGGCCAGGGCAGCAGCTGGACGGCGCCGTCCTTCGCGAGTCGGGCGAAGACACGGTCGTTGGCGAGCAGATCCCACCCGTCCTGGCGGGCCAGGGTCAGGGCGACGGTGCTCTTGCCCGCGCCCGTGGGGCCGACGGCCAGCAGGGCCCGGCCGTCGCGGGCGACGGCGGAGGCGTGCAGCAGCACCCAGCCCGCGCGCAGCAGCTGGGCGCGGACCAGGTCGCGGGCCAGCCGGACGGCGGCCAGGGCGACCGGTTCGCGCTCCTGCCCGGAGACGGCCAGCCACCGGCGAGCGGGGACGGAGTGGTAGGCGAGACGCTGGGCGGGCTGGGCCGCGTAGACGTCGCCATTGGTTTCCTGGCGGACGAGGGTGCGCTCACCGGCGTAGAGGATGTCTTCGTACGCGTAGTCGATGATCATCCGGGTGAGGGCGGCCCGGTGGGAGGCGTCCACGCGGGCGTCGACGGTGGGATGCGCAGCCGGGCGGAGGACGTCGGTGGCGGTGGCCGGCCACCAGGGGCCGAAGTCCCGCAGCGCCAAACTGGTGATCGTGGTCCGGTTGCTGACGATGAGCGCGTGCGCGGCGGTGGCGGCCGGCGCGATACGGACAGCGGTGCTCACGGGGTTTCTCCTGGCGGGTGCAGGTAGCGGATCTGGCGGTAGGCGGCTGCGAGTTTGCGGTCGGAGGCGGCCAGTTGGCGGACCTCGGACCGGTCGAGCGGGGGCAGGCAGGGGGTGGGGGTGCCGGCGGTGAAGCGCAGCGGGACGCCGCGCCAGGCACCGCCGTGCTCGGCGCACAGCTCCACCACCGTGTCGGTGAGCCCGAGGGCGGCGCGCAGGGCGGACAGGACGGCCGCGGCCGGGCCGAACCGGGCCCGGCCGATGGTGATCCGGCCGTGCCAGGCGGCGAGTTCGGCACGCACTTCCTGCAGCGGCACGGTCAGCGGCAGTCCGCCGACGCGGGTGGCGGCGGCGCAGATGACGGCCGTGTCACCGTGCTCGCCGATGACGTGCCCGTCCACGGAGGCGACGGGTACGTCGAAATGGCGGGCGAGGACCAGACGGTAGCGGGCGGAGTCGAGGTTCGACCCGACCCCGAACACCCGGCGCGCCCCGGAGACCTCGGCCAGCAGGCGCGTCATGACGTCCACCGGGTTGGTCACCACGATGACGGTGCCCCGGTAGCCGGTCAGGTGGTGGGCGAGGGCGGCGATGTGGGGGGCGTTGGCCTGGAGCCCGGCCATCCGCAGGTTGGAGGCCGCGGTGTTGGTGAACGTGCCGCGCAGGCAGATGACGACCGCCTCGCACGCGGTGAGGTCGCCGACCTCGCAGACTTCCGCCCGCACGGCGGAGCCGCACAGCAGGGCGAGGTCGTCGAGGTCGGCGACCAGCGCGACCGCACGGGCCGGACGCAGCGAGGCGATCCGGACCCGGTGGCAGAGGCCGGCGGCGACGAGCGCGGCGGCCACGCTCTGGCCGACCGCACCGGCCCCCACGACGCCCACCGACCCCGCCCGCCCGCGGCTGCCCGCCGGGCCGGGCGGACGGGGGCAGAGCACCCTCACCGCTCGGCCCCGGACTCGGCGGGGACCATGGCCTGCACGGTCTCCAGGAACTGCGGCCAGGCCCGGCGCATCGGCAGGTGCTCGGCCAGCAGCGCGGTGCCACGGTCCACGAGGGTGGCGACCGCGAGCGCGCGGTCCAGGAGGGCGGGGGCGGGCAGCGGCAGGGCTGCGGGGGCGGCGAGGTAGCTGGAGGTGATGGTGATGGTGTCCATCAGCCAGGAGATCACCAGCTGCCGCAGCCACAGATCCTGCACCGCCTCCCGGAGCAGCCCCCTCGCCTGGTCGCGGACGAACGCGTCGATGCCCTCGACGGCCTCGGCCGCCCGGGGGCCGGGCGGGGTGGCCAGCAGGTGCAACAGGGTGCGGGAGAGGAGTTTGGCGGTGTCGGCACAGCCGCTGCCGTACTGGAGGCCCGAGCCGAGGAAGACCGGCGCCCCCTCCGCACCGGCGGGAAAGATCAAATGCTCGGGTTTGAGGCCGCCGTGCAGCAGCTTCGGCCCCGGCGGCCGGGGCAGATTGCGGTGCTGCATCAACCGCTCCACCGCGACCGTCAGCATCAGCCGGACCTGCTCACGCACCTGATCGTCCGGAAGGCGCTCTTCGCCCAGTTGCCGCAGGTACCGCTGCCCGGCGTCGCCGCGCATCGTGCGCAGGAAGACCGGCCGGATCCCGCGCTCGGGCGTCTGCGGAACGGTGTCACCGTGCGGGAGGGCCGGGTGCTGGAGCGTGCGCACGACGCGGCTGAGCAACGCGGCGGTGCGCTCCGGAGCGGCGGCCAGGAGACCGGTGAGGGTCGGTCCGGTCACCCGGCCGATGAACAGGACACCGCCCCGCAGCCCGGCGACCGGGCACACGTCGATCGCCGGCGTCCGGTCCATCAGGCGGAGCCGGGTGGCCTCGCGCTCCAGCAGGGTGCTCGGCGCTGTGAGATAGGCGGCCTGGGCCGCCTGCACGGAAGGCCAGTCACCACGGACCCCGCGCAGCAGGGAGACGAGGGAGACGCCGAGGTAGGAGACCTTCGCGACCAGGGCGCGGCCGCCGACGTCGACATGCTGGACGTAGCAGGCCACCGACGGCAGATGCGCGCCCAGGCGCACCGGCCGTCCGGGCCACAGGGCCCGCGCGCCCGCCTCGATCCGCTTGGCCGCGTCGGCGAACAGCACGTCCACGGCGACCGGCTGGGTGGGGATGGGGTTCATCGGGACTCCGCAGTCTCGTCGTACGCGGCAGGCAGGTGGAGAGGCGGACGACACCGGGCGCAGGGCGGCGATCGACGCCTGCGTCCGGTGCCGTTGAGGAGAACTTCCTCACGGGATCTGCTGGTAGGCAGCCGGTCAGGCGGCGCGGCGGAACCGGCCCGCCGCGCGGCCGTACGCCGGACCACGCACCGACCTCAGCGCGGCCCACAGCAACTGCGCCGAGGTGAGGTTGCAGTAGGTGTGCAGCTCGGCCGGCTGCGCCCAGACGTAGTGGTCGAACGGCGGCGGCCCGCCCAAGGAGGACCTGCGGGGCAGCGTGACGACGGACGTCGCGCGCAGCGGCCCGACCAGGTAGAGACGGGAGGGGCCGTCGACCAGGAGCGGCCCGACCATCCCCTTCACGACGCGCAGCCCCGTCTGCTGGCGGATGCCACGGGCCAGCGCCTGGCGCACCGGCTTTCCGGCACGGACCGGCCCGCCAGGGGCCTCGTACCAGCGCGGATCACCGTCCCGGCGGTGTGTGCGGCGCAGCAGCAGCACCGCGCCACGTGCATCGAGCAGCAGGCCCTGACATCCGTTCGCGGTCTCGGCTCTCTCCTTGTGCACGACGCCTCCAAACAAAGAGGAAGGGGAAATGGCAGAGCTCGGAAGGGTGGGCCGCCCGCTGTACGGAGGGGACGGCCGTTCATGCGCCCCGCTGGTAGCGGAGGGGTCGGGTGGAGCCCGCCTCCATCGGGCGCTGCCGCAGTGCCGACGGACTCAACACCTTCCGCCCGTCGGCGTTGGGTGCGGCCACGGGGCGCACGCCGTGCTCGCCCGGTACGGAAGGGCTGGCGGCTGCCCGCCGCAGGGGCGTCATCTCGGCACTTTCGGCTCAACATCGCGGTCATCGGTCCAGTCCTGCGGCGGCGAGTTCCGCCTTCAGGTCGATGACGGTCACCCCGCGCAGGCGCCGGACGAGCTGGGCGGCGAGGTGCCAGCGGATGCGGGGGTCGCGGTAGGCCACGGGACGCTCGTCGTCGTGCGCGAGGTCCGGCTTCCTGTCCTGTCCCAGGGTGAAGGGCAGTCCCCAGATGCCGTAGAGGCGAGGCAGTTTGACGCGCACCGCGATGTGTCCGCGCCGCAGGGGCGGGCACCTTTCCACGGAGATTTTGGCGTGCGGGAGGGAGAGGGGCGGATGGGTCGTCAGCTCCCCTTCGGGCCATCCTGGCTTCGTGCCGCCGTCGGGCCGCTCCAGCAGGAAGAGATAGCCGAGCGGGGTGCGGCTGGCGAGTTCCCGGCAGCAGATCTGGCACCGCAATTCGTACATGCATTCCTGCTGCCGGGAGGGGTGGACCTTCGCGTAGAGCGGCTCGCCGGTCGGCTGGTCGTTGTTGTCGCGGGGGTTGTGCCCCCGGCGCGCCCAGAGCGCGCCGCTGCGGTCCCGGTCGCGCGGTTCCTCATCGGCGTAGTACAGGCCCTGCGCCGGATGCGCCCGGAGCATCGAGCCGATCTCGCCCTCCTCGCCGACGCGGGTGGTGATGTACGGAACGACGATCTTGTCGTTCGGGGTTGTGAGGTGCTGGGGCATGGGCGGTCTGGTCTTTCGCTGATCGCGCGGATGACGGCGGGTCACGTGGTTCGGGTGCTGACGTACGTGGCGAGGCCGTCTATCGCGCGGGCCGGCTGCTGGAGGAGGTGGACGAGGCGGGGGCCCCGCGCGACGCCACCGGAGACGGCGAACCCCATCGCGTGGTGGGCGTAGCGCATGACCCGGTCCGAGGACGTGGCGCTGCGCAGCCACCTCGTGCGGCCGTCCTCGGTGGGCAGGCGGGCGGCGCGGTCGAGGAGGGCGAAGACCAGAAGCCGGGCCAGGAGCACGCCGGGCGTGGGGTAGATGAAGAGGGCCGCGATGTAGTGGGCGGGCTCGGCACGCTGGTCCGGGTCCCCGGTCCAGTACGGGGCCTTGGGGAAGACGGCGGCGCAGCCCAGGATCGTGGAGTCCTCGCACAGCATCCACACCACCGGCTGGCCGCCCTCGCTCTCGCCCAGGTGGTTGAGGAGGGTGGCGCTGTCCCCTTTGAGGGGGCCGACGTCGGTCCACTGGTTGAGGAGGGCGATGCGGCCGGCGATCAGGTTGATGACGGCCGACCGGTCGGCGGTGCGCCCCGGCCGCACCTCGTACGCCGTGGAGCTGGGGCGTTCGGTGGCGGCGTCGGCGGGGGAAGGGGCTGGGCTGGGCGTCATACGGCTTGGCCTTCGGGTATGAGGGGCGGGGCGACTCGTGCACGCCGGGTCTGGTGGCTGCGGCGGATCCGCCAGGTGGTGCTGTGGCCGCGGGCGATGACGGTCACGGCGAAGGTCATGTAGAGGAAGCCGAGGGCGTTGTAGTGGGCTTCGAGGCACCGGGCGTCGCGGAACCACACCAGCAGCAGGTCGGCCTGAGCGGGCGGCCAGTCGCGGGTCGCGTCGCCGAGTTCGGCGCGCAGCCACGCCAGGGCCCGGCTTGTGTTCTCCGCGAGCTGCTGGTCGACGGCCTCGACGGTGTCGCTCTGCGCTCTGCGGCGTTGCTCGCACCAGACTTGTGCCTCGGTCAGGGTCGCGTCGCCGAGGCTGGCGCGCAGCCATGCCAGGGTCCGGGACGCGGAGGCCGCGGAGGGCCGCTGGCCGAGGCCCCCGATAGGGTCGGTCTCCGCCACTTTGCGGCGCCGCTCGCACCAGAACTGCGCCTCGGTCAGCGGGGCTTCGAGGGGGGCGGGGTCCTCGAAGGAGACCTGGAACTTGCCGGGAACGACGCGGGGCGGGTCGTCGTGCGTCTTCAGCCAGCGGGGCACGGCCATTACCGGGCCGGTCCCGCCGCGACGGAGTGGCCGAGGACCAGGGCGTCGGCGGTCTCGGCCAGGACGCGGGCGGTCTCCCGCGGGTCGTGGTGCTCCAGCCGCACGGAGCCCCGGGGGAACGGAGCGAGGGCTGCGCGGACGGCCCGCAAGGCGTTGGCCTGCGACGGGTCGGCGGACGTCAGTTTGAGCAGGTCCGGGTAGCGGTCCGGGCTGCTCCCGGTGATGAGGCCGTCGCCGAGTACGACGTCGGCGTCGTCGGGGTCCGTTGCCGGCTCAGCCGAGCCGGACGGCATGTGCGGCAGGAGCACGGCGGCCACGGTGCCGTCGGCGGCGGGGGTCAGACCGAGCTGGGCGGGGAAGACCATCGCCTGCTGCACCACGCCCTGCCGGTCCACCAGCAGGCCGCGGTGCCCTTTGCGGAGCGCGATGTTGACATCGAAGGGCTGACTGGGGTGGGGCTCGGCGACGTCGATGTGGTCCTGGCGGGCGCGGTCGTACAGGCCGACGGCGTCGAGGAGCGGGAGGCCGGCGGCGATCGGGGAGGGCCAGGGAAGCAGATGGACGAGGCCGTCATCGTCGGCGCGGGCGAACACCTGGCCGTCGCTGATCAGCTCCCATCCCGCGCGGCACAGGTGGAGGGCGGCGGTGGTCGTGCCCGCGCCCGGAGCCCCGGCGAGCAGCAGCGCCCGGCCGTCGCGGACGACGGCGGCGCCGCGCAGCAGCGCCCACCCCGCGGCCTGGAGCTGGGCGCGGATCACATCGCGGGCCAGGCGGACGGTGGCCAGGCTGAGCCCGCCGGGGTGGACCCCGAAGACGTCCAGGCGCCGGCGGTCCGGCTCGGCGTGGTAGGCCGTGCAGCCGTCCAGTTGCACCGCATAGCCCCGGCCGTCCACGTCCGACAGGCGCAGGGTGCGGGCACCGCTGTAGCGGACTTCGTCGTGCTCGCGATCCAAAACGGCCTGCTGGATGGTGAACACCTCGCACAGGTCCACGGAGGCGCTGATCACCGGGGCATGGCCAGCGTCGGTGGCCGCGGGGTCGACGTTCCACCGGCCTTCGAAGTAGCGGCGGCACTGCTCGGCGACCTCCGGGTGGCGGCTGGTCACCGTCACCCGCGCGAGGGGAAGGGCCGTGGTGGTGCCGGTGACGGTGATGCTGGTGCTGTGCATGGGGGCTCCAGGGAGTTACTGCTGCGGTGGCGGTGCGACGGGCGGCTAGGCGATATGCGCCCGTCGGCGCGCAGCTCGACGAAGGTGTTGTCCCGTACAGCGGCTCTCGTCATCAGCTCGCCGCCAAAGCCAGCTCGCACCACGTGCTCGCTCCGTTGTTGCTGACGCCCCAGGAGCCCCGCCAGTCATCTGCGATGGCGTTCACGAGGACCAGGCCGCGACCGTGCTCGTCTGCGGCACCGGCCGACCAATAGACGGGCCGATAGCTCGGCACTCCGTCGTGCACCTCGATGCGCAGCCGATCGTCCCGCAGGGAAAGGGACAGGATGCCTTCCTGGCCCCCGCTGTGTACGAGGGCGTTGGTGACCAGCTCCGAGACGACCAGAGCGGCCGAGTCGGCGATGCAGGACAGGCCGAGGTCGTCCAGGCTCTCCCTGACGAGGCGCCGCAGGGCACCGACTTGTACACCGACCTCGGTCGGGGGAAGTACGCCCGGCGGCTGTTGGATCTTGAAAGTGGACTTCATGAGGCTGACGTCGCGGTGGGGGGCGCGGCGCGGCCGTGTGGCAGTCGTTGTCATCACGTCCTCTGGGGGGTGTGGAGGACCGCCCGCACTGCGGACACCGCCCTGCTGAGGGTGCTCCGCTCATCGTCGGGGGTGAGGAGGGAACGCGCTTCGGCGAGGCAGCGGACCAGCTGCGCAGGGCTGGTGAGGAAGGGCGCGTCACCTATGGCGGACTCGATGTTCGGCGCCTCCAGCCACTCCACCTGCATATTCGATTCCAGGGGTAACAGCCCGGGGATGCGCAGGGCATGGTCTCGGCCGAGGCAGACCGGGGCGACTATCCGCTCGGGCCACGAGGAATTGGCCATCAGCCTGGCCCAGCGAACCTGTGTGCCGGCTGGCACGAGGACGGCCGCCGTGGTCAGGTTCGTGAAGCGGATGGCTGGTCCGAGGGTCTGCTGGTAGCGGTGAAGGATCTCGTAGGCCAGCTCCACCAGCGCACGATCCGCCAGTACGACGTCGAAGATGATGCCGGTTGCGAGTCGGCGAGGGTGCTGGGGGGCGAGTCGCCAGGTGGTCAGGGCGTCCGCCGGCGAGGGCGTCGCTGCGGCGAACCACGCGGACAGGCTTCGGTGCTCGCCGGTCACGGTGTGGGTCTCCACGAGCCCTCCTAGGTCTGCGGCCAGCCGTCGAAACATGCTGTGTGCCTGCTGTCACCTAGTGGAGTGGAGGGAAGAGGGCGTGAACAGGTCCTTTCACCGGAACCTTGGCCGCCTCCTACCCGCCCTTCACCCGCCCTTTTGAGCGCTCTTCTGCTTTCACCTGCGCTTTCGTTGGTGAAGGCCCACGCCGCTTCTCGGCGGACCGCTACGGTGAGCTGACATCAGTCGGCCGAGGGGGTATCCGGTGAGCCGCAGCCCTATGAGGGAATTACGCAAGAGCCGCAACCGGACGCAGGCGCTGGCGGTCGCCGAACTCACTGCCTTGGCGGACCGGCTCGCCGCCGAGCGGCGCGTCACGAAGAAGCCCACTTTCACCGTCCGCCAGATGTCGAAGTGGGAGAGCGAGACAAAGCCGCGCCCCTACCCCCACCCGGATACGCGGGTGGTCCTGGAGGCGTACTTCCACCGGTCGGTGGAAGAGCTGGGTCTCTGTGGCGGGATCACCGGGGCAAACGCTTCCGAGGCGCCTTCTGTACCGGTCGTAACGCCGATCCCTCTCATCGAGCAGTCAGTATCCGCAGTGCCGCTTCTTGCTGGCCGTGGAGGCGACCAGGACCCGCCGCCGTGGCTGGCGCAGACGACGACCGGCGCAGCTAACTCGACGGACTGGAAGATCGCCGAGGACGAGGTCGATCTTCTGCGCGAGGCTGCGGACGACATGGACGCTCAGGACCAGCAGTTCGGCGGAGGACGGCTCTGGCGGCCTACGCGCGCACACCTGCTCTGGGTGCACCACATGATTGACCGAGGCATCTACGACGACCAGCTGGGGCAGCAACTTCACGCGCTTGCCGGCAAGTTCACCACGAGCCTCGGCTGGTTCAGCTACGACGCTGGGCTCCATACCCAAGCCCGCCAGTACTTCTCCGAAGCTCTGAACGCCGCGATGCTGACCGGCGACGATGCGCTCGCGAGCCGGACCTTGAGCAACATGGCACGACAGGCCGTGGACTTGAACAAGGGACGCGAAGCCGTCCGCTTCGCCCGGCTTGCCCAGACCCACTCCGGGATGTGGAACGCGCCAACGCGGGTGACAGCGCTCCTGTCGATCCGGGAGGCGCAAGGGCACGCTCGGGTCGGTGATGCCTTCAGCTGCGAGGCCGCGATCAAGAGGGCCTGGACGGAATGGGAGCGCGGTACCGACGACCGTGACCCGGATTGGACGACGTTCCTCAATCTGGCCGAGCTGACGTGCCTGGAGGGCATGTGTCGTCTCGACCTTGGGCAGACGGCGCGGGCCCAGAAGCTCTTGGCCAAGTCTGAGCAGCTTCAGGATGTAGCGCACTCGCGGAACCGTGGCATGTGTCTCGGACGGCTCTCCACCGCGGCCATCGGTGCGGGGGACATCGAGCACAGCATCGACGCCACGACGAAGGCCATCGAACTCATCAGAACGGGCATGTCGTCAACACGAGCAGTCGAGCAACTGAAGATCATCCACGACGGACTGGTCCCTCACCACCGCGCTCGCGGCGTGGGGGACCTGCTTGAAGAGATTCGCGCGGCCGTCGCGTGATACAGCAAAGAGAGGTGCAATCAGTGGACGTGGAGTACCAGCGGTACGACGGGGCGTCGGTCAAGGCCGTTGTTGACGAACTAGTCGAGGTGTATGGACAGGTATATGACATGCCCCCGTACATCGGCGACCCCTTCTTCTCCGTCGACTCGTTCCGAGAGCGGTTGGAAGTCGCGTTCAGCAACGCAGGCTTCGAGACGGTGACCGCGCGTCAAGGCGGCCGGATCGTCGGCTACGTGCACGGTGCCACGCTTCCTGCAGACAAGCCATGGTGGCTCTCGCTCGGCGACCGGAAGCCGGCAGAGCTGCGCGAGTTGGCGGACGCCGGGCAGGTCTTTTGGCTGCGAGAGCTGATGGTTCTCCCCGAGGTCCAGAACCAGGGGCTGGGAAGGAAGATCCACGACACCGTGATCATGGGACGCGCGGAGCCGGCCACCACCCTGACCTGCATCGTTGACAATCAGCCAGCTCACGGTGCCTACCTGCGTTGGGGGTACACGGTGATGGGGCAGATTAAACACGCCCCGGAATCGCCGATCTACGACGCCATGTTCCTGCCCAACCTTCGATGACAGGGAGAACTATGCATCCAGCAATCACCCAGCCTGCTACGGTCCCGACGGCTTCGAGCCGTCGGGACCGACTCACGCACGACCCCACCGTCCTGTTCGCGTACGGGACGCTCCAGTTCGATGCGGTACTCGTCGCTCTAATTGGCCGAATACCGCAGCGCATACCAGCCAGAGCACCCGGCTGGCGCGCGGCGGCCCTGAAGGGACGGGACTACCCAGGACTCGTAGCGGCTGCTGGCATGACAGCGCCCGGCCTGCTGCTCACGGACCTCAGCCTACGAGAGTGGGCGATCCTGGACGCGTTCGAGGACGACCGGTACGACCTGCGCGACGTCGAGTTGGCTTCCGGGGAACGCGCTCTCGCCTACATCTGGCCAGACAGCGATGTCCGCGAAGACAACTGGGACGCCGAACAGTTCAAGGCCCGCCACCTTCGGAAGTACGCTGCCCGGTGCGCACACATCGCGCCGGAGCTGGCAGCCGAAGCAGATCACTGAGTTGTGCGGTGTTCGAGGAGCCTGTGCGCTCCTCGAACACTAGTGAGGCTGAGGCCCCAGGAGGGATACCCGTCGTCGCGTTCGCCCCCGCTATTAGGCTTCCCGACGAGCCGGGGCGCTATGGATTTGCCGTGAGCGTGTGTCGGTAGCGGGACCGGTGGTGTTGTTTTCGCGTGGGGTCAGGGTGTGCCACAGGAAAGTGTGTTTCAGGGCTTGGCTCGACAGCGGACACCGGCGTGACATCGCCTCCGAAGGCCCGTCGGCAGACCTCCCCGACCTCTTCCACGGTCAGTGACTGCTGGAACGCCTCCGAGGCGTGCTCAACCGGCTGGAAGTCCATGCCACTGCGGATGCGATGGACCCTCGCCGTCACAGTTCTCCCCGTGAGAGCCGGGCGACTCCGTACGGTCCGAAGGGGAGGCGTTGCACCGCCGGGAACACGTTGTCCATACGTCTCACGCTACCGGCCCCACCGGCCCCACCGGCCCCGAGCGGGTGAAAGTGGGGCGCTCGCCCTGACGCCGGGATGCTCCTCCATGAAGCCGCCTGCGGAATCCTCCAAGTTGCCGCAAAACCAGCCGTGTTGTGTATGCCGCGACGTACGCTCGTGTCATGACGACCGCTCCGGTCCCTGCCGCGCCCCTGCGGTTCCTGTCGCTGGAGCTCACCGCCCGATGCCAGCTCACCTGCCCCTCACACTGCTATGCCCGGGCCGGGCCGACCCGCGGTCACGGCGGCATGACCGGCGGCGACTGGCATCGGGTCCTCGACGAGGCGGCCGAACTCGGGACGGCGACGGTGCAGCTGATCGGCGGCGAGCCCACTCAGCATCCGGACTTCACCGAACTCGTTGAGCACGCGCTCCAAAGCGGCCTGCGAGTGCGCGTCTACACGAACCTCTTCCGGGTACGCGAGGTGCACTGGCGGCTGTTCGCGCATCCGCACCTCAGCCTCGCCTGCTCCTACTACAGCGACGATGCGAACCAGCACGATGCCATCACCGGGCGCCGCGGCTCCCATACGGCGACCCGCGGCAACCTCGCCGAGGCCCTGCGGCGGAGGATCCCGGTGAGGGTCGCCGTCGTCGACCTGGGCGGCGGCCAACGTGTCGAGCAGGCCCGCGCCGAGCTGCAGGCCCTCGGCGCGACCGCGGTGCACACCAGCCAGGTCCGGGCCGTCGGCAACGCCGCGCGCTCCGCAGCTCCCTCCGCCTCCGCCTTGTGCGGGCGGTGCGCGGACGGCAAGGCCGCGGTCCTTCCGGACGGAGACGTCGCCGTGTGCGAAATCGGCCGGCACCTAACCGGGGGCAACGTCCGCACCACGAGCCTGGCCACCGTACTGGCCGGCGACCACTGGGCCAGAGCGGCCGCGAGCGTCCCGCGCCGCGCCGCAGCGGTATGCCCTCCGGACTGCGCGCCGAACGACGACACCAAGTGCGGCCCGGACACCGGCGGCGGCCCGTGCCCCCCGGCGGACAGCTGACCCGCCGTACGACACCAAGCACGAAGGGCACGCGAATGGACGTGGAATGGGAGGCCCGGGCCCGGAGTCTGGCCGACGCCGTGGTGCGGCCGGAGTCGCGGTGGTGGAAACCGATCGCCGCCACCCAACGACACCTGTTCGTACCGCACTGGTGGGAACGGAGAGAGAGCGGCCGGGCGGCCCGCGACGGCGCCGCCGACGTCGAAACATGGCTGGAGACCGCCTACGCCGACGACACGCTCGTGACCCGCCTCGGCCCCCTGCACGCCGACCACGCCGCACCGGGCCGACTCGCCCCGCCGGGCACGCGGCCGACCTCCTCCTCCACGTTGCCCAGCCTGCTCGTGACCATGTACCGGTACGGGACGCTCAGCGACGGCTGCCGGACGCTGGTGACCACCGGCACCGGATACGGCACCGCCCTGGCCTGCCACCGGCTCGGCGCCGACCGGGTGACGAGCGTGGACATCGACGACTACCTCGTGGCGGCCGCGACCGACCGGCTGGCCGCGACCGGCTGGCACCCGCACACCGCCGTCTGCGACATCACCGCGACGCTGCCCGGCGAGTTCGACCGCATCATCTCCACCGTCGCAGTACGCCCCGTGCCCGTCTCCTGGCTGAACGCACTGCGCCCCGGCGGGCGGCTGGTCACCACCATCGCCGGCACCCGGCTGATCCTCATCGCCGACAAGACGCCCGACGGTGGCGCACGCGGCTACATCGCCCCCAACGGAGCCTCGTTCATGACCGCCCGCCACGGCACGGACTACGCCGACGCCTCTGCGACGGCCCAGGTCTGGGCGGCGGCGGACGGCGACGGCTCGACCGTGTCCACCAGCCGCTACCCGCTTCTGTACGTACCGGACTCCTGGGCGGTGTGGTCGATGCTGGACCTGGAGGCTCCAGGGATCGAGCACCGCACGGAGCGACGGGACGACGGCGGGCGCACCGTGTGGATGGTGCACTCCGATGGCTCCTGGGCCCGGGCCAGTGCCGATGGCCCCCGCCACTCGCCCACCGTCCGCCAGGGCGGCCCCCGCCGCCTGTGGGACCTCCTGGAAGACATCCGCGACCGCCTCAACTCCACCGGCGAGCTGCCGGTATACGGTTCCCGGGCCACCATCACCCCCGACGGCCAGACCACGCTCTCCCGCAGCCGATGGTCAGTCACCCTATGAGCGAGTGCACCTGTGGGGCATCGCCACCTGGAACCCGGTTCCGCAGCTTGCCGTGCACGGCCGGGCGCGTTCGGTTGTGGCGCGCGGGGAACGGTCTGCGGTTCGCCAGGCATCTGAGAACTCGCCGCCGCCCTCGCCATGTCGCGGTGAAGTTCAACGCCCTGCTCACGAACGCGGTGATCTTCAGCAACATCTGGACATTGCGGAGATCGTGCAGCAGTTGCTGGAGGAGGGCTGGGAGATTGACCCGGAGGACCTGGCGCACATTTCGCCGTACCTGATCGAGCACATCAACCGGGCGAGTACTCCACGTACGGACCCGGTATCCAGCCCGAGGCGTACGACCCGAAACTTGACGTCGACTTCATCCCGCTGTGCGAGCAGGACCTGACCGCTGCCGGTCTCGGCCAGGCTGCCCGACCGGGCTGCGGCCGGGTCGGCGTCATGAGGGCCATGGACGAGACGCGTGAGTTCATCGAGGACGAGGTGAACAACCTGCTCGGCGACGACGAACGGAACGCCGGGTGGGGGGACGACGGGTACGAATGGAGCCGGTGAAGACCAGGCGCCCGGACTGGGCCGTCACGCTCCCGTCCGGACGCCTGGAGCCTGCGGGCCCGTGGCGGTGTCAGGGTGTGGGCAGTGCGCTGTAGGTCTGGGCCTGGGCCTTCCACATGGCGGCGTATTCGCCATGTTCCTCCAGAAGGCTTTCGTGCGTGCCCTCCTCCAGGAGGTGGCCGCCGTCCAGGACGATGATCCGGTCGGCGCCTCGGGTGGAGCCGAGCCGGTGGGTGATCAGGATGACCGTGCGGCCCGTGCTCAGGGCGCGGGTGCGTTCGTAGACGGCTTCCTCGGCCCGCGGGTCCAGCGCGGAGGTGGGCTCGTCGCAGATGAGGAGCGGTGCGTCGGACCGGTAGAACGCGCGGGCTCCGGCCAGGCGCTGCCACTGTCCGCCGGACAGGTCGCGTCCGCCCCAGTGTGACGGGGCGAGGCTGGTGTCGAGTCCGTCGGGCAGCGCGGCCAGGACGTCGTCGGCGCCGGATGCCTTCGCCGCGGCCATCACCGCCTGGTCGTCGCCGCCCTGGCCGAGGGTGATGTTCTCGCGGGCGGTGACCTGCCAGCGGGCGATGTCCTGGGGCAGCATCGCCAGGCGGCCCCAGACGTCTTCGGGATCGGTGGTGGCCAGGTCCACGTCGTCCCAGGAGACGGTGCCGCTGGTGGGCGTGTACAGGCCGGCGAGGAGTTTGGCCAGGGTGGACTTCCCCGAGCCGTTCGCGCCCACGATCGCCAGGACTTCGCCCTGGCGGATGCTGACGCTCACGTTGTGCAGCGCGGGCAGTTCACTGCCTGGGTAGGTGAAGGTGAGACGGTCCGCGCGGATGACGGAGGGCCGCGCGGGGACGGGGACGGGCTTGCTGGGGAGCTGGGTGCGGCGTTCGGCGTCGGTGAGGAAGGCGGCCCAGTCGCCGAGGTAAAGGCCGGTCTTGTAGGTGGTGTTGATGCCGGTGACCAGGCCGGTGAGCAGGACGCGGCTGGTCTGGACGGCAATGACGGCGGTTCCGGCCGAGGCCAGCGCGATGTGCCCGGAGGTCACCAGCCACAGCAGGGCGGCGTAGACGAGCAGGGCCGCTGTCCCGGCGAGGGCGTCGCCGAGCAGCTGGTAGCGGGCGGTGGTGCGTCCCACGCGGGCGGCGTGGGACTCCAGCCGGCCGGTGACGGCGGTGAACTGCCGAAGGAGCCAGGGCCGCATGGTGTTGGCCCGCACGTCCAGGGCTGTGGGGCGTCCGGAGGTGTTGTAGATCAGGGTGTGGCGCAGGCGGCGGTCGGCGAGCGTGTGCCGTTCGGCGAGATGGGCGGCGCGGGCACTTCGGACGGCAGCCGCGCCCCGGGGGATCACCGTGAGCAGCAACAGGGGCAGCAGTACGGGGTCGAGACCGGTGAGGATGCCGGCGGAGGCGAGGATGCCGAGCAGGGCGGCGGTGACCGAGGTGAGGGCCTCGATCATCAGGTGGGCGTCCTTGGAGGCCCGGTTGGCCGCCTCGGAGTGGTCGCACCATGCGGGGTCGTCGTACGCGGCGAGCGGGACGCGGGTGGCGGCGTTCAGGTACCGCAGCTCGGCGATGCCGTCGATGCGCGGTCCGATCCGTGCGGTGGTGGCCACCGTGGCGGCGTTGCTCAGGGAGCGGGCCATGGCCGCGCCGGTGATCAGCACGAGGGACGGCAGAGCCTGGTGGAGGCGGTCCGTGGTGGGGCCGGCGGCGAAGAGCGGGGCGAGGGCGCCGCGGGTGGCATAGAGGCCGATCGCGGTCAGGGCCCCGGCGGCTACCTGGAGGGCGGCCATGCGCAGCAGCGCCGTCCGGTCGGCTGCCCAGGCCAGTCGCAGCGCGGTCGCGCACAGGGCGGGCAGACGGCGGGCGATGGTGGTGAAGCTGTCGTCGAGGGCGCCGTCGTGGCGTTCGGCGCTGACGGTGTACTGCGGGAGCGCATCCGCCGTGGGCCCCGCGGGCCCGGGGCCGGGGCCCCCCACGCGGGAAATGCCGTGTGGGGGACGCGGGGGGGGGGTGGTGGGGGGGGCGGGTGGGGGGGGGGTGGGGGGGCGTTATGGGGCCACCCGG
>NZ_JBHVHQ010000022.1:20637-28173 GCF_042800135.1 Streptomyces sp. NPDC057654
TGGGGGCGCGCAGCCGCGGGGGCCCCGGCGGCACGTCGCCGGGGCCACCACAGGCGGAAATGCCGTTCTGGAGCAGGCTCGGAGGGGTTCGTGCGGGTGCCGTTGCGGGGCTGTGTGCCTGTCATATCTGGCGCAACGCTTCACCCGTACGGGTGGATGCGGTGGCGAAGGGTGGCGAATATCAGTGCGAGCGCTCCACCTGAAGAGCGGGCACATACGGCCAGATGCGGTCACTCTCATCCTGCCCGATGACGCTGCCGTCCGCCTCGATCCAGGCGTGGGCGCCGTGCGGGATGAAGCGGGCGCCGATCACCCAGCGGACCCGGTGCCCGGTGAACGCGGCGGCGAAGTGGGCGGCCAGGGACTCCTCCAGGCAGGCGGCCCGGCCGGGCCACACCCGGGCGGCACGGCGTACGGCGGTGAAAGTCTCCTCGGCCTCGGCGACTGTGGCCGCGCGGCCGGGCAGCCGGGTCACTGTGCGGGCGGCGGCGAGCGCGAACCGCACCGGCAGGCATCGCAGCAGCACCAGCGCCGCGAACAGCGCGGCATGTCCGGCGGCCCGCGAGACCAGCCCGGCCGGCACCGGCGCGTCGAACCGGATCTCGGCGCCGTCGCGTGCGGTCAGCGGCCGGGCGGCGGGCTGAAGGAGGCGGGCGCGTTGAAGATCGGCGGCCAGTGCGCCGAGGTCGGCGCGGACCCGGTCGGCGTCGGCGCCCTTGTCCTGCCACTGGGCGGTGAGCAGTTCCACGGCTGCCTCCGGTGCGGTGCCGCCGGTGATCGTCAGCCACAGCTGGGCGCCGGCCGGCTCCAGGAAACGCCAGCGGCCCCTGCCATGGCGGGCGTCCATCAGCGCGATGCCCTCGGGCCCGAGGGCGGCGTACACGCCGGTGCTTGTCATCGCGCGGCCTCCTTCTCGCCGGTGGTGGTCTTCTCCCACCAGGTGTCGCGGGCGGTGGGCAGGGTGGCCAGCCACAGCTCGGTGACGATGAGCGCGTGCAGGCAGGCCAGCGGCGCGGGCTCGCCCCGTACCGCACGGTCCAGTGCGGCCACCGTCCGCGACGCGTCCAGCAGCCCGGCCTCGGCGAGCACGGAGCCGGACAGGATGCGGCGCAGAGCGGGGGCGTTGACGCGCAGGCCGGTGTAGACGCTGCCGGTGAACGCGGTCTTCGTGCGCCGGTTCAGCAGGAAGGCGGGGACGGCGGGGGTGAACGCCGCGCGGGCCAGCGGCTTGTAGTCGCCCGGACGGTTGCGGTACCAGCCGGGGACCGCGTGGCAGACGTCGACCACGGGGGTGTCCAGGAACGGGGCGTGCAGGGGCAGCCCCCACTGCTGGCGGGCGATCTGGTCGTAGGTGGCGTGCCCGTCACCCATCACCTCCAGAGCGAGACGCTCGTGCACCGCTCCGGGCGCGGCAAGCGGGTCGGCGTCAGCCGCCCGGCGTGCCACCAGATCGGCGACGGCCAACCGCCCGGAGCGGGTCAGCCACGGCGCCGACGGGGTGACGCCGCACCAGCAGAGCATCTCCCACGGCGGCGCCCAGCCCGGATGACGCAGGTCCCGGGGCCCGCCCAGCAACTGGGCCAGGGCGGCGAGCGCCTGCGGATAACGGGACCGTTGGGTACGGGCAGCCTGCCACAGGAGGGGGTGGACCGCGCAGCGCTTCGCGCGGGCGAGCGCCATGACCCGGCGGACCGCCTCCGCCCGGTGTCCGGCCCGGTACTGGTCGATCACCATCAGCGCCACCGCGTCCAGGACGTCGTCCCCGCCGCGGCCCGTCAGATGCGCTCGGGAGCCGTAGGCGGCGGCCGGGGCGAGCTGAGCCTGCTTGATGGCGAGCAGGCCCAGGGTGAACGAGGGGGTGTCGGTGAACGGCAGAGCGGCCGGTTCGGTGAGGCCGTCGAAGTGCTGCACGCTGTCGCGGGTGCCGTGCACCCACGCGTGCGTGATGTGCGCCTGTCCGGCGGCGATCCGCTCGGCGTAAAGAACGTCGTCCTGCTCGCCCATGCGGGCGTCGGTGTAGGTGACGGCCAGCAGCGGGCCGCTGCCAGCGGCCAGGCTGGTGACGGCCCCGCTGTCGACGCCGCCCGACAAGTCCGCCGACAGCCGTCCCGCGCCCGCCGCCCGGCGGGCGACCGCGGTGGTCATGCGCTCGCGCACCATCCGGGCGCCCTCCGCGAATGACAGCCCGCCGGCCGCGGCCGGTACGGGTTCAGTCCGCGGCCGGTGTCCGGGCCGAAGAACCAGCGCCCACCCGGGCCGAACCCTCCGCACACCCTCGAAGTGGCTCTGCCCCGCGAGGACATCGACGCCCCGTACCGAGAAGGCGGCCAGCAGCACCGCCAAGTCCGGCGTGATGCGGCCGTACGCGGCGAGCGCAGCCGCGGCCGTCGCCCACACCACCCGCTCCCCCTCCATGCACCAGTACACCGTGACGACCCCGGCCCGGTCCCCGGCGATCCGCATCGTGGCGCCGGTACGCGCAACGGTCAGGTACGAGCCGGGCAGCCGCGTGGCCGCAGACCACCCGCCCCGCGCCACCGCATCCCGGGCGTCGTCCAGCTCCCGGCCGGTGGCCAGGCAGCAGCCGAGGGCCAGCACGGCGGCCACCGGCGCCGGGGCCTGGTCCGTGCTGGTGCGGATCTCGTCCGCCTCGTATCCGACGCTCCAGATACGCATGGCGCCGTCGTCGTACGCGCTTGTGCCTCCCCGGGGCCGCCATGCGACCCTGGGGGCCGTGTGGTCGGGCCCGGTCTGGAAAGTTCCGGCGACGAACCGCATCTCTCCCACCCCGGTCTTTCACTCCGCCGTGCCGTGTGTGGCTGCTTCACGAACGAGCGCCCGGGACGCCGGCCGATGGCCAGATGTGCCCCGGGCGCTCGCTCACCTGCCGACGCCCCGTTCAGGGCGCGGCGTCACTGCCAGTACTGGGTGTCGTCCGCGTTGTTGTTGCCGCCCGAGCCGAGGGTGGCCTCGGTAACGGTGCCCAGCTCGCTCAGCGCGGGCGCCGTGTAGGTGACGGTCTCGAACTCGAAGTGCGTGTCCATGGTGTTCCTCCATGAGCCGGTCTCTGGGATGTTCCGCGCCGGCCGCACGGAGCCATGACGGCGTCCATGCGGCCTCTGGCGGGGAGGTACTGGCCGGCTCCGAGGTGCCGGAGCGGCCGTGCTCCAAGACAACCGCCGAACATCCGCGCCAGGAAGAGGAACAGGTGCTGCCTCGCTGCTGCCTCCTGCTGCCCGGCCTTCTGAGCGGCTTCAACTCCCGGCTCGTTGGGCTACGTTCAGTGCAACGACCGTGCCCGGCTCCATCCCACCCCGGGGGTCAGCCACATGCCCGCCACCACCAGTCCCCCACGGCATCTGCTCGCTACGGTGCGGATCGCGTCCGGACACACCCTCGACTCGTACATCAACGCCGTCGCCGACCGGCACACCGCTCTCGGCTACGGGCACATGGCCCGCAACCGCGACAAAGTCGCCCGCTGGCAGCGCGGCGTCGAACCCGAAATGCCCGCCCAGCTGGCGATGGCCGATCTCCACAGGGTCGACCCCAGGCAGGTAACAGCGCGAGGATGGCCCAACTGGCTCCTGCTCGCCCTGCCCGGCCCCGACATCTGGGCCCCGTTCGCCCCGGAGGTCACGCTGTCCGCCCTCGACGACCTGGCCGCCGACCCCGCCCGCGCCGACGCGGCCGACATCCCCCTCCTCCCGCCGGACGTGCTGCGCACCCTGGCCGAACGGTGGACCGACCACGTCCAGGACGCCATCGCACACGGCATCGGCGGCGGCTACGTCGGCGTCGAGGTCTCCACCGCCATCCACGCCCGGCTCAGCGCGCTGTGGCACCTGGACGACTCCCTCGGCGGCACCGCCTGCACCACCAGCGCCCGCTCCGACCTGACCATGGTCGTCAAGCTGCTGCGGCACGCCCGCCACACCGGACAGCTCACCACCGATCTCCACTTCCTCGCCGCCGAGTACGCGCGCTTCCTGGGCTGGGCCGAGTTCGACGCCGGCAACACCCCCGGCGCCCAACGCGCCTGGCACGCCGCCCTGCGCGCCTCCGCGGAGGCCGCCGACCCGGCGCACAGCGCCTACCTGCTGGCCAACCTCGCCCTGGCCTGCGTCTACGACAATCAGCCGGGCACCGGCACCGACTTACTCGCCTCCGCCCGCGGCATCGCCGGCACCCGCACCACCCCGCTCGTCGCCGCGATGATCGACACCTGGCGGGTGAGGGCGACGGCCGCCACCGGCGACGCGAAACAGGCCGCCCGCCTGCTGAACCAGGCCGAAGCCGAGTTCGACCGCGCCCGCACCGGGGACACCAACCCGCACTGGGCGTACTGGATGTGCCGCCCCAGCCACATGGCCGAGACCGGCAGAGCCTTCCTCGACCTCGGCGATCCGGCTACCGCCGAGACACTGCTCAGCGACGGGCTGGCCGCGCTGGAACCCGGCGCGATGCGCGACCGTGTCCTCTACCTCACCTGGATCGCCACCTCCCAGGCCCGCCGCCGCGACCTTGACGCCGCCGCCCACACCGCCACCGAGGCCCTCGACATCGCGGCCACAGTCGAATCCGGCCGCTGCACCACCCTGCTCACCGACCTGGCCGCCGAACTCGCCCCGTACCGCGCCGCCGCACCGGTCGGCGCCATCCTCGACCGGCTGATCAGCCCGGAGCGATGACACCTGAAGATCACGCGCCGCCGTTCCTGGCCACGGCCGCCGTGCAGATCGAGCGGACCATCAACGCCCGCGAGGCTGCTCGCGCGGAGGCTCCGTGATGAGCCAGCGCGGACGCCCACGGCCGCGCGCTCACCGGCTACCACCAGAACATCTCCGCGGGCGCGGAGCGGACCCTTGAGCCGCAATGCGGGCTTGCGCGCGGGCATTTCGCAATGCGGAACATCTCCGCAGGCGCGGGGTGGACGGCCAGGCTGCTGATGACCGTGCTCGCCGTCATGGAACATCTCCGCGGGAGCGGAGCGGACGTGCAGACCTACGCCGGCGACAAGAAGGACAAGGGAACATCTCCGCGGGCGCGGAGCGGACCGCGCCATCCGCATCTGCTCCTGCGGCACCTCCGGAACATCTCCGCGGGCGCGGAGCGGACGACCCGTACAACGCCGCGCGAGCCGCAGGCTACGGAACATCTCCGCGGGCGCGGAGCGGACGCGGCTCTGTCCGTGATCATCACGCGCGGCTACGGAACATCTCCGCGGGCGCGGAGCGGACATCACGGGTCTCAAGGTTGGGGACGCCGTCACCGGAACATCTCCGCGGGCGCGGAGCGGACGCCGAATTGAACGCCGCGTAATCGATACCCGCTGGAACATCTCCGCGGGCGCGGAGCGGACTCCAGACCTCCCCGCGCCTCACAGGCTGTCGCCGGAACATCTCCGCGGGCGCGGAGCGGACCCTTCGCGAGCTGGGGGTTTGTGGGGACTTTGCTGTTTCTTTGTCAAGGTGTGTGGTGTTGGTGTACGGGGCGCTGTGGGGTGCTGGCGCAGGTGTTCACGCTAGCGCGGCTGTGCGGGTGGTTGCCGGTGTGGGGCGCTGCGAAGCGGGTTGTCGGTGGTGGGAGGTAGGAATGGAGGGGCAATTCGAGTGGAGGGGTTGGGTGTTGGTGGTTTCGGAGTTGGCGGGGTTGTTGTGGGCGAAGACGTGGCGTGGTGGGTGGGGCCGGGAGGTTGCGCCGGGGGCGTTGTGGCATTCGTTGGTGGCGCATGTGTGGGACAGCGGGCATGCGGGGGGCTGGTTGTGGGATCACCTGCTGGCGGAGCGGGTGCGGGAGTCGCTGGCCGCCGACCTCGGGGGTGACGGGGCGTCGGCGCGAGCACGGCTGGCATGGCTGGCGGCGGCGCATGATCTGGGGAAGGCGACGCCACCGTTCGCGGGGCTGGATGCGGGACGGCGGGCGGAGCTGGTGGCCGCGGGGCTGGCGGTGGATTTTTCGGTGAAGGGGGTGTTGCCGCATGGGTGGTTGTCGGGGCGTCTGGTCAACGAGGTGCTGTGCGGCCAGGGGTGGGATGAGGAGGCGGCGGAGTTCGTGGGGCTGACGCTGGCCGGGCATCACGGGAACTTTCCGCCGGTGAACTGGCTGGAGGAGCGGCTGACCCTGAAGCGCCGGGGGGCGGGGGCGTGGCGGTCGGTGCAGGGTGAGGTGTATGAGGCGGCTGTGCTGGTCAGCGGGGCGCGTCCGTATCTGGGGGAGTGGCAGGCGCGGGTGCCTTCGGTGCCGGTGCAGTTGGTGCAGGCCGGGGCGGTGACCTTGGCGGACTGGCTGGCCAGCAACGAGGACCTGTTCCCCTACGAGGGCAGGCTGCCGCAGGGGTATCTGCAGACGTCGGCGGCCCGTGTGCGCCGGGCGGGCGCGGTGATGGGGGTGCGGTCGTCCTGGGCGCCGGATGCGGGCAGTGCGGTGATGGGGGCGGCGGCGCTGTACGGCTCGCGGTTCGGGCGGACGCCGCGGGCGGTGCAGGAGGCGGTCTACGACCTGGTGTGCTCGGCGCCGGGGGCGGGGCTGTTGCTGATCGAGGCGCCGATGGGGGAGGGCAAGACGGAGGCGGCGCTGGCGGCGGCGGAGGTGCTGGCCGGGCGGCTGGGGGCGAACGGGGTGTTCTTCGGGCTGCCGACGCAGGCCACGGCGAACCAGATCTTCCGCCGGATCCTGGGATGGCTGGAGCGGCAGGGCGCCGATACGACGGTGGCCCTGGCGCACGGCAAGGCGGCCCGGCAGGAGGAGTACCGGGCGCTGCTGCAGGGGTCGGTCGGGGTCGGGGAGTGCGGGGCGGGACTGGTGGCCTCGCAGTGGATCCTGGGCCGGTACCGGGCGTTGCTGGCACCGGTGGTGGCGGCAACGGTGGACCAGCTGCTGCTGGCGGGGCTGGCGTCGCGGCATGTGGCGGTGCGGATGCTGGGCCTGGCCGGGAAGGTCGTGGTGCTGGACGAGGTGCACGCCTACGACGCCTACATGTCCGGTCTGCTGCAGGGGGTGCTGGCGTGGCTGGGGGCGCTGGGGGTGCCGGTGGTGCTCTTGTCGGCGACGCTGCCCGCCCGTCAGCGCGCCGAGCTCCTCCAGGCATACGCCGGCGGTCCGGCGGTGTCCGCGAGTGGGCCGGTGTATCCGCGGCTGACCTGGGTGGACGCGCCGCGCGGCGGCCGGCGCGAGGCTGAGCCGGTGGCGGTCGCGGCAAAGGCGGCGCGGAGGCTGCCGGTGGCGGTGACGCTGCTGGAGGAGCCGGAGACGTCGGCGGTCGCCGGATGCGTGGAGGGGCTGCTGGCCGGCGGCGGATGCCTGCTGGCCGCGCGCAACACGGTGGGCCGGGCCCAGGAGTTGGCGCGGGAGCTGCGGGAACGGCTGGGTGAGGAGGCGGTCACGCTCATGCACGCCCGCTTCACGGCGGCCGACCGCCGCCGCCTGGAGGACGCGCTGGAGCAGCGCTTCGGCAGCGGCGGTGTGCGGCCGGCGGGGCGGCATGTGGTGGTGGCGACGCAGGTCGTCGAGCAGTCCCTGGACGTCTCCTTCGAC
>NZ_JBHVHQ010000023.1:0-28060 GCF_042800135.1 Streptomyces sp. NPDC057654
GCCGCTCGCGCCCGGCGGCGGCGAGCTGTTCGAACCGCAGCGCGTCCACGTCGGCAGCGGCCACCGCCAGCCCGTAGCCGCCCGCGGCCTGCGTGACGTCGTCGGCCGCGCCGAGGGCCCGGCGCAGCCGGGAGGCGAGGGCCTGGAGGGCGTGGGCGGGGTCGGCCGGGGGCGGGTCCTCGGCCCAGATCGCGTCGACCAGCACGTCCGGCTCGACCGTACGGCCGCCGGCGAGCGCCAGCCGTACGAACAGGCCCTGCAACCTCACCCCGCGAACCGGCAGGGCGGCATCTCCCCGAGACGCCTGAAAGGCGCCGAGCAGCGTGACGCGAAGCCGCGTGTCCCCGTCCATCCTCTGATCCTCGCTCGCACGGCTCGCAGACCCAAATCAGGGCGGCGGCCCGACCACCAGCCGGTCAGCCGCTGTCAGCGTGCCATGAGCCGCTGTGAGCGCCGTGTGCGTGCCGTGTGAGCGGTCCGCGTCAGTCTCTGAGCGCCCGACAACACCCGAGGCGGCCGGCCGGAACCCACCGGGCGGTCTCGATTCGGAAGGACCACTTCCATGAACAGCCCTGTCGCCATCGTCGGCGCCGGACTGGGCGGCCTCACGCTCGCCCGCGTCCTGCACATCAACGGCATCCCGGCCACCGTCTACGAGGCGGAGGCGTCCCCGACCGCTCGTCCGCAGGGCGGGCTGCTCGACATCCACGACTACAATGGTCAACCCGCTCTGCGGGCGGCGGACTTGATGGACGAGTTCCGCGGGATCGTCCTCGAAGGCCGCCAGGCGATGCGGATCCTCGACCGTGGCGGAAACGTCCTCCTCGACGAGGCGGACGACGGCACGGGCGGACGTCCCGAGGTACCCCGCGGCGAGCTGCGGCGTATCCTGCTCGAATCCCTCCCGGCCGGCGCCGTCCGGTGGGGTCACAAGGTCGGCGGGGCCCGCTCCCTCGGCGGGGGCCGCCACGAACTGGCCTTCGCGGACGGCTCCACCGTCACCACGGACCTGCTGGTCGGCGCGGACGGCGGCTGGTCGCGGGTCCGGCCGCTGCTCTCCGACGCCGTACCCGAGTACACCGGGATGTCGTTCGTCGAGACCTATCTCTTCGACGTCGGGACCCGCCATCCCGATACCGCGAACGCGGTCGGCGACGGGACGATGCTCGCGCTCGATCCGAGCGGAATGGAGATCCACGCCCACCGGGAATCGGCCGGGACGGTGCACGCCTATGTGACGCTGGCCAAGCCGCAGGACTGGTTCGCCGATATGGATTTCACCGAAACCGGCACCGACGTGACTCTCTCGCGGATCGCGGCCGAATTCGAGGGCTGGGCGCCGGAACTCACCGTACTGATCACCGAAAGCGACACGACACCGGTACTCCGCCCCCACAACGCGCTGCCGGGCGGCCACCGTTGGGACCGAATTCCGGGAGTGACCCTGCTCGGCGACGCGGCCCATCTGGGCGCTCAGGACGGAGAAGGCGCCAATTTCGCCATGCTGGACGCCGCCGAACTCGGCCAGGCCCTCGCCGCGCACCCCGATGACATCGAGGCCGCGCTCACCGCGTACGAGCAGGCGCTGTTCCCTCGCGGCGCCGCGGCCGCCGCCGAATCCGAAGCGGCGAACAACGCCACCCTCCAAGACGCGATCGACTTCTTCACCCAGGACGGACGAACCCGATGAACGACACAGGAGTTCTCATGCGTGACGCGATGGAAGACACAACGGAAGACCGAGCGGAATCAGCGGATGTGGCGATTGTGGGCGCCGGCCCGGTCGGCCTCTTCCTGGCCTGCGAACTCGGTCTCGCCGGCTGCTCCGTCCTGGTGCTCGAACAGGAGCCGGAGCCCCGTTCCGCCACGAAAACGGGCCCACTCGGCATGCGGGGCCTGTCCCCCGCGTCGGTCGAGGCGTTCTACCGCCGCGGAATGCTGAGCCCCCTGCTGACGGCCTCGGGCGTCCACCACGACCTCGTCGACGACAACCTCACGCCAGGTCTCGACGAGGTCGTCGTCGACCCCGGCCCCGCCGTGGAAGCGCCGTCGCCCCCGCGCTTCGCGGGCCACTTCGCCGGCATGATGCTCGACCCGGCCGACGTCGACATGACCGCGCTGCCCTTCCGGCTGCCCGGCCCGGCGGCGGAGGGCCTGCTGACGCACCTCGAAGCGGTCGAGGGGCTGCTGTCCGAGCGGGCGACCGCGCTCGGCGTGCGGATCAGGCGCGGCGCCGCGGTCACGGCCGTCGCCCAGGACGACGAGGGCGTGACCGTACGGGCCGGTGAGCACGAGTACGCGGCGCGCTGGCTCGTCGGCTGCGACGGCGGACGCAGCACGGTGCGGGGGCTCACGGGATTCGAATTCGTCGGCACCGAGCCGCAGTTCACCGGATATGCCATGCTCGCCGCCATCGCCGACCCCGAGAAACTGCGCCCCGGCTTCAATCTGACGCCGACGGGCATGTATCTGCGGACCTTCGCGGATGGGTACGTCGGCATGCTGGACTGCGACGGCGGCGCTTTCGACCGTTCGCAGCAGCCGACGCGCGAACATCTTCAGACGGTCCTGCGCCGGATTTCCGGCGCCGACGTGACGCTGAACGACATCCATCTCGTCTCGACTTTCACCGATCGGGCGAAGCAGACGACGGCCTATCGGCAGGGCCGCGTACTGCTGGCGGGCGACGCCGCCCATATTCACTCCCCGCTCGGCGGGCAGGGGCTCAACCTCGGTCTCGGCGACGCCATGAATCTGGGGTGGAAGCTCGCCGCGACCGTGCGGGGGCACGCGCCGGACGGGCTTCTGGACACGTACGCCCGTGAACGCCATCCGATCGGCGCGGGAGTGCTCGCCTGGTCGCGCGCCCAGGCGATGGCCATGCGACCGGACCCGCACGGTCAGGCGGTTCAAGGCGTGCTGCGCGACCTGCTCGCCACGCGTGACGGAACGACGTACGCCTTCAAGAAGACCTCGGGGTACTCCCACCGCTACGGCCTCGGGACCGACCGCCCGGACGGCGCCCGGGACGGCGGACCGGTCGACCACCACCCGCTGATCGGCCGCAACGCCCCTGACCTGCGCCTTGAGGACGGTACGCGCCTCGGCGACCTGATGCGGGACGGGCACGGAATCGCGCTGGATTTCAGCGCCGACCAATGCCTGCACGGTTCCGCGCTGGGCTGGAAGAGCCGGCTGCGGTACGTGGCCGGGTCGGCGCGCGATGACCTGGGGGCGGGCGCCGCGCTGGTCCGGCCTGACGGCGTGGTGGCCTGGGTGGGAGACGGCGGCCCCGACCGTAAGGCGTTCGAGCGGGCAGCAGGCCGTTGGTTCGGCGCCCCGGACAGCTGAGGCCCCCTCCGTGCTCAACGGGGAAAAGCCGGAAATCCCTTTTCCCGGCCACATCTCAGGAGCAACTGCGCTGACAAAGCTGATAAAGCTGATAAACAATTCAGGGCCTGTGCCGGGCATCTGGGCGGGTGTCCGGCACAGGCGGGAGCGGCGTCCGTCAGGGCCGGGCCGGCATGTGCCGTTCGAACCAGTCCACCGTGCGCGTGAGGAAGTCGGTCACCGCCGGGAAGCAGCGCACGTCGTGCCCCTCCTCCGGGTAGATCACCAGGGCCGATTCGACGCCGTTGGCCCGTAGCGCCTGGTGGAACTCGCGGGCCTGGCCGGGCGGCGTACAGCGGTCCTTCGCGCCGGCGACGACGAGACAGGGCGTCCGCGCCCGGTGGGCGTGGAAGACGGGGCTCCGGGAGAAGGCGAGCGAATCCCGCTGGGTGAGGTCGGCCTTGAGGAAGGAGTTGCCCCACTCGCCGATGTTGCTGGTCAGCGACTGGCTGTACCAGTCGGTGACGGGCGCGATCGGGACGGACGCCGCGAAGCGGGTGTCCTGGGTGACCAGCCACGCGGACATGAAGCCGCCATAGCTGCCCCCGATGAGGCCCACCCGAGCCGGGTCGACGATCCCACGCTCCACGAGGTGGTCGATGCCGGAGATCAGGTCCGCGGTGTCCGCGCCTCCCATGTCGCCGACGACGCGGCCGGCGAACTCCTGTCCCCGCCCCACGCTGCCGCGCGGGTTGGGGTTGAGCACGGCGTAACCGCGCGAGACCAGGAGCGGCACCCAGGGGTAGAGCATGGACCAGGTGTTGCGGAAGGCCCAGACCGGGCCGCCGTGGATGTTGACGACCAGCGGGAACGGCCCCTCGCCCTCCGGCGTGCACAGGACGCCCTGGATCTCCAGCCCGTCCGGCGCGAGCCAGGAGACCTCGCGGGCCGTGCCGCCCACGGACCGCAGGTACTCGGTGCCGGGGTGGGACACCGAGGCGAGGACGTCGTCCGTGCTGCCGTCGGTCAGCACCAGTTGCTGCGGGAGCTCGTACGACTCCTGGACGGTGAGCACCCGGCCGTCCGCCGTGAAGGTCCCGGCGGGGAAGAACGTGGCTCCGCCGCGGGCGAGGGCGGTGGAGTAGATCTCCCGTACGCTCCGCGTGGCGACGTCCACGACGCCGGCGACGGAGTCGAGTCCGCGCTGGCCGGTGTAGCCGAGCCGGTCCCGGTCGATCCACTGGAGGCCGGTGACGTCCGTCGCCGCGGTGTCCACGGCTCGCGTGCTCCCGGTGGCCGTGTCGATGAGCAGCAGGTCACCGGCGACGAGCCACCGGTCGCTGCATACGGCCTGCACGACCGCGGCGGTACGGCCGTCCGGCGACCCCATCGGCAGCCCGAACTGCACCTCGCTGCTGAGCAGTTCGCGGCAGCCGCCGTCGGCGATGTCGATGAGGGTGAGCACGGCCCCGTACCAGGAGTCCTCGTCCGCACCCTCGGACGTGATGGCCGTGACGTGCCCGTCGCCGCACCAGCCGGCCTCCCAGCAGTTCAGCCCCTCGGGCGAGAGCTGGTGAAGTTCGCCGGTGCCGGGGGCGTAGAGCCACAGGCTGCGCCGCCCGTCCTCGTCGCCCGTCTCCACGAGCGGCTGCCAGGACGGGGTGGCGTCGGCGCCGTCCCCGGACCCGGTGGTCTCCCCCGTGGTCACGGTCGCGGACCCTTCGCCCCCGGACAGGTCGGCCCCGAGCCCGGCCACGCCGAGCAGGACGCGCTGCCCGTCCGGGGACCAGTGCGCGTACTCGACGCTGCCGGGCACGGCGGGAGCGGCGACGGCTTCGCCGAACTGGCCGGTCCCCATCAGGTGGAGCTGGAACACCTGGGGCGTGCCGCGGTCGGAGAGGAAGGCGAGGGTGCTGCCGTCCGGGGAGAAGACGGCTCCCTGGGCGGAGGCGGGCCCCGCGGACAGCGGCTCCAGACCGCCGTTCCGGCAGGTGTAGAGGGCGGTGCGGGGGACGCCGTCGAGCTTGTCGAACACGGAGCCGGTGACGACGATGTGCCGTCCGTCGGCGGTGACGCGGGGCTCGCGCAGCGACTGCGGTGTGCCGAACGCCGGTTCGTACAGCTTCCGCAGATGGTCGTCGACCGCCGCGTAGGAAGCCGTCTTCCGGAGGTCCTTCTCCATCGCTGTCTCCTTCGTGAACTGCGGTACGGGACAGGGGCCGAGGGGAGCCCTCAGCCGAGGACCGTCCCCGTCGTGGCGGACGGGCGTCGCTTGCGCGAGAACGCGCCGAGGCCGATGTCGTGCCCGGTGTGCTCGCAGGTGTGGGTGAGCGGCCGGCGGTCGTGGTCGTGCCCGCCCTCGACGCCGTGGATCAAGGTGGACATGAGGCGTCCGACGAGCGGGGCGTTCTTGAACTGGTTGCCGCTGGTCCCGATGGCCGCGTAGAAGCCGTCGAGGCCGGTCCGGTCGTAGATCGGGGCCCAGTCGTCGGACACGTCGTACACGCCCGCCACCCCGCTCGGCCGGCCGGGCACCCGCAGGCCGGGCAGCCGCCGGGCGGCCCGCGTCACCTGGGTGCGGAACCCCGAGGCGGTGGGGACGGGGCGGCCGGCGTCGGGATCGTCCAGCCACTCCAGCGGGTCGCACTCGGGCTCGGTGCCGCCGACGAGCAGGAAGTCCCGCCCTTCGGGCCGCAGATAGACGCCGACGTCCATGTCGGCGATCACCGGGCCGACGCGTCCGCCGTCGCCGTGGTAGCCGGGCGGCGCGGCCACCTGGTGGACTTCCTGGCGCAGCGGCCGCACCCCGATGGTGAAGTCGTCGCCCACGCCCGCGAGCCGGTTGAGCTGCCCCGACCACGGTCCGGCCGCGTTGACGACGACCGGCGCCGACAGCTCCGTACCGTCGTCGAGCCGGACGCCGCGCACTCGGCCCCCTGCCCGTACCACCTCGGTGACGCGGGTGTTCCAGCGGAAGGCGGCGCCGTGCCGCCGGGCGGCGGCGGCGAGGTTGGCGGCGGCCAGCTGCGGGTCGCCCACGAACCCGCCGTCGGGCGTGTGGAGCGCGCCGAGGCGGCCGGTCGCGTCGGCGAAGAACTCCTCGTCGTCGACGGGGCGGGGCGGCCAGTACCGTCCGGGGTCCACGGCCGGCAGCCGCGCCGCGAGTTCGTCGGCTTCCCACTCCTCGTACGGGACGCCGACCGCGTCGAAGTGGCCGGTGAACAGGGCGCGCGGGGCGACGTCCACGTCGAGCAGGGCGATGCCGCAGCGGTTGTACGCGGCCAGCGGTTCGCCGGCCGGCGCTTCGAGGTGGTCGCGCCACGCCTCCCAGCAGTGCCGGGCCTCCCAGGCCGCGGTCACGCCCTCGACCGTGGAATAGGTGAAGCGCACCACCGCGCTGGAGGCGCTGGTGGAGCCGTTGCCCGCGCCGCCGAAGCGGTCCACGACCACGACGCGCAGCCCGCTGCGGGCCAGTTCGAGGGCGGTCGAGGAACCGATCACCCCGGCCCCGACGATGACGGCTTCCGCGGTGACGGACATCGCTCCACTCCTCCCGATTGCCGGACCGGACGGCAGGGATCGGCCGGACGCCGGATGGGTGCTGTGGCGCCGTCGCTCCCTACGCCCCGCACAGTACGCAGGCCGCGCGGGTGCGATCCCGCGACGCGTGTCGCACGTTCCGGAGCCGCGGCTCGCCAGTTGTCGCACCCGCGCGCCCCGGCCCGCCGCACCCCCGTCTACGGCGTCGACGGGGCCGACCAGCAAAATGTGGGCGTGGCAACGGATCTGCAACAGGTGATCGACGCGCTGGCCGCACGGCTGGAGCGGTCGGTGGCGGTGGACGACCGGCGGCTCCGGCTCCTGGCGCACAGCGCGCATCGCGGCGAGGCCGACGCGGCGCGCGTCGGATCCATCATGAACCGGAGCGTTCCGGCGGAGCTGTTCGAGCACGTGACCGCTCAGGGCGCGCCCCGCGCCACCGGCATGTTCACGGTCGCCGCGCGCCCGGAGATCGGTATGGGGGTGGTGCGTTTCGGCATGCCGATCCGGTACGACGACACGCTGCTCGGCTACGTGTGGCTGACCGCCAACGAGGGCCCGGCGGGGCGCCGGGAGGCCGATGCCCTGCGGGGAGCGGCCCGGCAGGCCGGGCTGATCCTCCACCGGGAGCATCTGCGCGGCGAGATGTCGCGGAGCCGCGAGCGGGAGCTCGTACGCGACCTCGTGTCCCCGGACCCGGTGCTCAGGGCCGAGGCGGCCCGGACGCTGGTGGAGGAGGAGCTCGCCGCGGCGGACGGCGGGGGCGTCGTCGCGGTCGTCGCCACCGTGGGCGACGGTTCCGAGCCGCTGCGGGAGGACCAGCGGCTCGCCCTGGACCTCGCCGTGGAGCATGCCCGCCGCCGGCTTCCCCCGGCGCACGCCCTCTCCCTGACCCGTCCGGACCACGCGCTGCTGTTCACCGTCCGCCCGGACGCGGGCGAGGAGGAGGCCGAACGCGGCGCGGAGGAGTTGGCGGGCACGCTGTACGAGCGGCTGCGCGCCGAACTCCCCGCGGCCCCGCCGGTCGCCTGCCGGACCGGCGTCGGCCGGGCCCGCCGCCGGCTGTCGGAGGCGGGCGCGACGTATGCGGAGGCCCGGCAGGCGGCGGAGGTGGCACGGGCCACGGGGAGCGGCGCGCCGGTCACCGCGTACGCGCGCCTGGGCACGTACGCGCTCCTGGCGAAGCTGTCCCCCGCGGACCTGGCCGAGAGCATGCACCCGGGAATCCGCGGTCTCGTCCCCGAACTCGCGCAGACCCTGCGCGTCTACCTCGACGAGGCCTGCGACGCCCCCCGCGCCGCCGCCCGCCTGCATATCCACCGCTCGACCCTGTACAACCGCCTGCACCGGGCGGAGGAGCTGACCGGCCTCTCCCTCTCGCGCGGCGAGGACCGCTTGACGGCGCATCTGAGCCTGCGGATCGCGCAGTTGCACAAGGCACGGTGACGGGGCGCGCACCGCAGCCGATCATGCGCGTAACCGGCGAGTAGCACTCCGTAAGATTTTAGGGTCATCCGATGCACGGCAGTGGGTCGGCGAACGCTATTGGTGTCAGAGGGCTCATAAGCCCTTCGGTGCTGAACGGAGAGGCACCGCCGGTGACAACTGGAGGGGACTCCAAGGTCCGTGAATGTTCATCTCGTGTGCGACTGGGCCGTGGCCTTGGCCGCGGTGCGCGTGATCGGTGCTGATGTACGGATGCTGCTGCGACGGCTCGCCGCCGTCTCGGTACGGGCGGGCGCCAGTGAGCTGGCCCGCGCCGAGGACCGTGCCCACAGCGGCAGGGGGCTGCGGTGAGCGGCGACGACCCTGACGGCTACGCGGGCCGGCGCCCCGGCGTGGTCGCGCTTCCCGGCCTGCCGACCGACTTCCAAGCGTTCCACCAGCTCTACCGCGGCGCCTACGTCCGCTGGGCGGAGCTGCACCTGGGCTCCCGGCACGACGCCGAGGAAGCCGTCGACCAGGCCTTCGAGCAGCTGTGCGTCCAGTGGCCGCTCGTGCTCAGGCAGCCGGTGGCCGAGGCGTACGCGTGGAAGGTGGTCAAGCACCGCGCCATCGACTTCGCGCGCGCCCGCGGCCGCCGCCCGGTCGTCGTCGACTTCGCCGCGTTCGAGACCCACACCCTGCACACCGTCGTCGACCCGATCGGCGCGCTCGAAGACTCCCTGGCGCTGTACCAGGCCATCCGCGCCCTTCCCGAGCGGCAGCGCGACGTCATGCTGCTCCGCTACAGCCTCGACTACAGCACCGCGGAGACCGCCCGCACCCTCGGGATCACCGAGGCCGGGGTCCGCTCCACCGTCCGGTACGCCCGGCGCAGGCTCCGCCAGGAACTGGGGCTGCTGGAGGAAGGAGACGACGATGCCCGCCTCGAAGGGTGACCAGGCGCTGACCGCGCAACTGGCCACGGCGCGCCTGCGGTCCGCTCCGTACACGGCGCAGGAGGTCGCGGCCGGTGAGGCGCGGGTGGCCGCGCGCCTGGCCGACCGGCTGCTGCGCGGCGCGCTGTCCTTCGACGACGCCCTGCGGCCCGTGGCCCGGCTGGAGGAGGCGTTCGGCCGGCCCGCGCGCGGCAGCGAACGGGAGCGGGCCGAGGAGCGGCAGATGCGGGAGGCCGCCGAGGACCTGCGGCGGCTGTGCCGGCTGGTGGTCGGCCAGCCCGAGGCGCTGCATCAGATGACCATGTTCATCGGGGCCGCCCGGTTACCGGAACCGGCCGGCGCCAGGGTGCTGGCCTGTGTCCTGCAACTGGCCGGGCGGGAGGACAGCGCCCGCTTCTGGTGGCAGTACGCGGCCGGCGCCGGCGACACCTCCGCCTCGTACTGCCTCTTCCTCCACCACATGGCGCTGGCCGAGGTGAGCGAGGCCGCCTGGTGGCACGCCCAGGCCGACGCGGACCGGGCCGACCCCGACCGCACGGGATACCGCTGGTCCGACGTGGCCGACGCGTACGACACCGTCGTCACCTGGGGCATCGACCTGGAGGTCGTCATAGCCGACCACCCGGACCCCACCCCCACCGCCACCGAAGCCGTCGTCTGCTACGTCACCAACGCCGTCGAATACGTCGAGGAAGTAGACCTCCCCCTCCCCACCCCCGGCTTCGCCGAAAGAATCGAGGAACTGACCACCACCTGATACCTGACGCGGCCTCACCCGCCACCCGCCCCCTGCTCACCGGGGAAGCAGCCGCCGCGGAGGCCGGGGGTCAGCGCCTCGCGTAGGCCCGGATGAAGGCGTGCACCCCGTCGACCATGAACTGGCGGGTCCGATCCGGATCGGCGTGGGCGGGGACCGGCTGCCGTTCGGAGGCCAGCAGGACGGTCAGCGCGAAGAAGTGGGTGGCGGCCACGCGCGGGTCGTCCGCGTCCAGGAGCCCCGCGTCGGCGAAGCGGGCGACGCGTTCCGTGAACGCTTCCTCGATCTCCGCCGTCGCGATGTCGTCCGCGGTCAGCGGCGTCCGCAGACGCTCCTGTGCGACGAGGGCGAACCCGGCGGCGTACTCGGCGGAGCCGACGACCGTGGTGCCGAGGTCGATCGCCAGAGCGGTGAGCGCCTCTTCCAGCTGTGCGACCGTCGCGATCCGCTGGTCCGCCGGGAGGTGCTCGTTGAGCGCCCGGCGCGCGGTGGCCGCCAGCGACTGGGACACCGCGGTGAGGATGGCCACGAAAAGGCTTCTCTTGTCGCCGAAGTAGTCGTACACGGTGCGTTTGGACACCCCGGCCCGGGCCGCGATGGCGTCCATGCTGGCGCGGTCCACGCCTTGGCTCACGAACAGATCACGGGCTGCGCGGAGGATTGCCGTCCGCTTCTCGGTCGACCCTTCGCGCAGCGTCTTCTCCGTACCCGCGCCCGTACCCGCGTTCGCCGTGGTAGCGCTCATTCGTACCTCCCGGTGAAGCCTACACGGAGCGGTGCAGGTAGCGCACTACACCGTGCAGTTTACTAACTGTACTACACGGTGTAGCTTCACGGGCGGGGACCCGCCTCGGCCCCGCCACGAGAGAGGAATTCCCGTGCCTTACGCACCTGCCCTGGTCGGCAACCTCGCCGCTTCCGCCCTCGGGCGGCCGACTCAGGTGCTCGGCGTCCACGAACCCGCCCCCGGCTTCATCGAGCTGGAGATGCATGCCGCGGCGCCGCCCGGCGGCTGGCGCCCCGGCCAGGAGTTCCAGGTCCGCGCCACGCCCACCCAGGGCCGCCGCTACTCGGTACGGACCGTGGGCGGCCCCGACTCCGAGCACATCACCGCGCTCGCCGCCACCGAGGCCGACGGCCCCGGCACCGCCTGGCTGCGCCTCCTGCGCACCGGCAGCCGGACCACCGTGCTGGCCGGGCGGCACCGGCCGCTGCGCGAGAGCGGGACCCGGCGCCTCTACCTCGGCGACGGCTGCGCCCTCGGCACCCTCGACGCGTACGCCCGTCACAGCGACGCCCCGATCGTCGCCGTCGAGGTACCGGCCGACGCCGTCGCGCCGCTCGCCGACCGCTGGCCCGACTACCACTTCCTGCCCGCCTCCGAAACACCGGGCGTCGCACTCCAGTCATGGCTCGAACGGGCCATCAGCGAAGGCGAGTTCACGGCTGCCGGCCTCGACGGCGCACTGCTCCTGGGGCACGCCCAGTCCATCCAGCGCCAACGGCGCGCGCTCACCGACAGCCGGACCCTGACGCGCCAGGCCATCACCACCAAGCCGTACTGGGCCACCGGAAAGACAGGGCTCTGACCGAAGACCGAAGCGGCCCGCGCGGGGTCCGCGGCGGTGTAGAAGAAGCCGGTGCTGTCGGGCGTCCACCGCGGGACGACCAGCGGGCCGTGGGCGCGGTGCGGAATGTCGTCGGGGAGGCGGTCCCCGGAGTCGGTGTCGTAGAGGCGGATCTCGCCGAGTTCGCCGCTCGCCCCGTCACCGTGCGGTCAGGGAAATCGTGGCCACACATCCGCTATAGCCGAAACCGGAGCTGTCGCGGCCCATTCGCCCACCACCCGAGTCGGTGGCAGGAGAATCAGAGAAGGCGAATAAGGAATCCGGCGAGAATATCCGGGGTCCCACTCGCGGCGACGAGAAATGCGATCCGGCCGAGCCGATACGGAAGCAGCTCGCTCACCCAGGGTGGGATCACAGCGCATAGAGGCGGGCTTCGCCGGCCAGACCCATTCCCCCCGTACCGCCCGGCGTCTTCTGAGACGTACGCCTTTGTCAATCACGCGTCCCGCTCACCGAGACGGCGCGCGGCGCAGCGCCTTCAGAGAGCGGGGTATGCCGAAGAGGAATCAGGCGCCGAGCGGCCGCGGAGTACGGCGTGCCGCGCCTGCCAGGTGGCCCAGCGGCTGCCGAACGGTGCGTAGTCGATCTCCAGGACGGTGAAGTGGGGTTCGGCGAGGGCGAGGAAGGTCTCTTCGGCCATGCGGGAAGGGCCTCGGGCCACGCAGCGTTCCGCCTCCACGGTGACGGCGCTCGCGCCGACGTGCACCCAGAGACCTCCCGGCAGGCAGGCCCGCGCCAGCGCCGCGACGAGGCGACGACGGTCCGCCATCCGCGGTACGGCGTGCAGTACGCCCCGTTCCAACACCACCGGAAACCGGCCGAGCGGCGGCGGTTCGCGCATGACGTCGGCCGTCGCGAACCGGACGGCCAGCGTCTCTGGCGTACGGGCACGGGCCAGCTCGATCGCCCGCGCCGCGTAGTCGCACCCGGTGACCTGGTAGCCGCGCTCGGCGAGCCAACGCGAGGTCGTGCCCAGCCCGCAGCCCACATCGAGCACTTCGGCGGGCGGCGGCGCGTGCCGGGCGAGCAGGCGCGCGAGGAGCGCGGTGGGCGGCTCGTCCCACACCGGCTCCCCGAACCGATAGGTCAGGTTCCACTCTCGTGCCGTCATGGGCTCCATGTCCCGTGACTTTCTCATCGCGGCATATTCTTCCCGTTCTTCCCGGCAGTCGAGGCCGAGGCTCCATGCCTTCATCACACGGAACCGGAATGGGTGCTACGGGAAAGCATATTGCCTTTCCCGTCGGTTCCCCGTACATCCATGACCGCTTCCGGCAACATCATGGAATCGATCTCCGATCGCGTCGCACATCAGTGGCTCCCTTGGAGTTGTGCAGCCAGTTGGCTGGAACTACCGTATACGGCAGCCACTCCGGCGACGCACATCCGACGCGACTCCGCATCGGCTCGACTCGGCATCGGCGCGACTGCGAATCCCGGTGCGCATCCGCATCGGCGCGACGCCACACCGGCGCGAAACCGATCTTCCATTAGGCAACCTGCCACGTTTCCCATCTGGGAGGGATCATGACCGCTCTACATCCCGCAGTAACTGTCGAGGATGAATTCTCCGAGCTCGACGAACTGGAAGTGATTGATTCCAAGGAGCTGAAGCTCGGCGGGGCCTACCACACCTACACCTATATCGCCGCGGAGGACATTTACGAGACGGCCCACTGAGTCCCGTCCCGTTTCTGCGGGTTGTGTGCGGTTTCGACCCGCTCGTTCCCCAGGGTTCGCGCCGCGTCACGCATTCTCGCGGAGCGCGCCGTGATGTACGACCGTCCGTCGGAGGAGGAGGTGGAACGTGCCGCGCGTACCTGCGGTGGACGGTGCCCCCGTCGACGTGCTCCTCCTCTTCCCGCCGCAGACCGAAGCCAGGTTCTTTCCGTATCTGAGCCTGCCGTACCTCACGGGACATCTGCGGCGCCGCGGCCGGCGCGTTCACCAGGCCGATCTCAACATCGCCCTGCTCCATGAACTGCTGTGGGATCCACGCCTGTTCGAGGCGGCAGTGCGTGCGCAGGGCGATGACGGCGATGACGGGGTGGGCGACTGGTACCGCGGGGAGATGGTCCGCACCCTCGGCCGACACCTCCACGAGGTCCGCGCGCAGGTCATGCGGAAGGCATCCCCGGGCGAGCTGGGCGCCGCACGCGCGGTACGGCTCGCCCGGCAGGCGCTCGAACTGTTCGTCCGGGACACCTTCCTGACCTTCCCGGCATCGGCCTCGCGCGGGCTCGACAACCTGGAAGACCTAGACAGCGCTGCGCGAAGGGCGGCGGACCGGCCGCCTGCCGCCTCCGGGACCGCGGTCGAGGTGCTCCACCGCCTGGTGGCCGCATTGCTGATCCACCATCAACCACGGGTCGTCGGGCTGTCGGTGGCGTTCTTCAGCCAGCTCGGCCCCGCCCTTTTGATCGCCGCCTGGGTCAGGGGACTCGCACCGGACACCCAGATCTGCCTGGGCGGGCAGCAGATCATGCTCCGCGAAGCGGACCTCGCCGACCTGCCCGGCCTCCGCCGCAAAGTCGACGCACTGTGCTGGACCGCAGGAGAGGAACCCCTCGAACGCTGGCTCGACGTCCTCGACACTCACGAGGGCCATGACGTTCGTGACGGCCACGGCAGCCGCAGCGGCGCTGCCCTCTCGGCCGCCGTGCCCGGCATGACCTGGCTCTCCCACGAGGGGCCCGCCGTACGCTCCCGTCGACCGCTCTCCCTCCGGTTCAACCAACTCGGACCGCCCGACCACACCGGCCTCCCCACCCGCTCGTACCTCAACGAGGGCATGGAAGCGGCGATCATCTCCTGCGTCGGCTGCTACTGGGGGCGGTGCGCGTTCTGCGCCTACGGCAACAGGTCGCTGCCACAAGGCAGTTACCAGCAGGCGACCGTACGTCAGGTCGCCGACGCGGTCGAGACGGTGGTACGCGACACGGGGACCCGGTTCGTGGCCATCGTGGACGAGAACACCAATCTGCGCCTGATCGCGAAGGCCATGCGCGCCGTGCGCGAACGCGGTGTGCGGGTGCGGTTCGGGGTGCGCAGCAGGCTGGAACACAGCCTGACCGAGCCGGAGTTCTGCCGGACGCTGGCCGAGGCGGGCTGCGCGATGATCGCCATCGGCTACGAAGGGAACTCGCAGCGCCTGCTGGACCTGATGGACCGGGGCGTACACGCGGCCGACTACCAGCGGATCGTGGACAACCTCACCGGGACCGGGATCACCCTGCGGTTCTCGGTGATGGGCCATGTCCTGGACGAACGGCCCGAGGAATTCGAGGAGTCCCTGCGGTTCCTGGTCGCCAATGAGCGGCATATCGGCATCGACGCGCTCGAACTCCTGGTGCCCGAACCGGGCAGCAGGCTCGCCCAGGCTCCGGAGCGCTACGGAATCTCGCTGGACACCACGGGCCGGCTGGCCGGAAATCCGGAGCTGAGCTACCTCGCCGGCCGGGTCGGCTATCCGCTGACGGTACACGGCGGCCCGACGCGCGCCGAGGCCCTCGCCCGGCTGGAGCGGGTCTTCCGAACGGTGCGGCCCGGCCGGGTGAGCGCCGCCCACCCGCCGTCGCGCCGTGCGGCGGACCGGGGCGGCCCGTATCCGCCCGACGCCGCGAGGCCGCGTCCGTGGGTACGTACCGTGCCCGCTCATCTCGACGCGACGCCCGACCGCATCGTGGTGGCCGACCTGGTGTGGGAGCAGTTCTACGCGCTGCCGCGCCGTGACGTGGAGCAGCGGCCCGACGGCCTGCTCACGGCCCGTACCGCCCGTGGCCGACGGCTGCTGGCGCGCCTGGTCGACGTATCGGCCGCCGAGCCGTTCCCGGCGGTGCGCGCGGACGTGACCACGACCCCAGCCGCAACCGCAACCGCAACCGCAGTCACAGCCGCCCACCCCGCGAGGAGGCCGATATGAGCGCGATGGCCGCACCCTCCCCCACCGCCGCGCACAGCGCTGACGACGGGGCAGCACGCCGGCTGGGGCTCGGCGTACTCGTGGACATGCCGTGGTCCGGACAGGGCGGCGGCGGGCGGGGCATCGGGTTCGTGGACACGGACGACGGCGGCGGCGGCGACATCCACCCCCGGCTGAGGACCTTCCTCCAGCGCCACGGCGGCGACTTCGGGTACGCGGCCCACTCCTTCCAGCCGCGCTCGCGCGCCCTCCCCCGCCCAGCCGACTACGTCCGCGCCTACGACCGGTTCGGGCAGGCGCTGCCCGCCGGCCTGCCCCGGGCCTTCCACCACACCGAGCTCAACATGGGGACGCCCGAGCGCTACGACCGCGGGCCGGCCGCCGAGTTCGCCAATGAGCTCCACGCCAGATATCAATTCACCTGGGTCGTAGAGGACTTGGGCATCTGGAGCCTGCGCGGATGTCCACTCCCATATCCGCTGCCACCGCTGCTCACCGGTCCCGGCCTGGAGATCGCCACCCGCAACGCGGCTGAAGCCGCGCGGCTCCTGACACCGCCGCTGCACGTCGAATTCCCCGGCTTCACCGAGGGCGGCTCGTTCGTGCTGGGCGGTCTCGACGCGTTCGCGTACTTCGCCAGGCTGGCCGAGGACGCCGATGTGTGGGTGACGCTCGACGTCGGACACCTGCTCAGCTACCAGTGGCTGCGCGGGCGCACCGGCCCGTACATGTTCGACGGAATCGACGGGCTGCCGCTGCATCGCTGCCGCGAACTTCACCTGTCGGGCTGTCAGATCGTAGGCGGGAAGTTCCGCGATCTGCACCACGGCGTGCTTCTTGACGAGCAGATCGACCTCACCGCCCATCTGCTGACGCGCTGTCCGAACCTCGTCGGCGTCACCTACGAAGACCCGGTGTTTCGTGCGGACGGCCGGCTGGTGGAGAAGTCCCGGCGCAATTACGACCGGCTCAGGGCACTGGTCGCCGAGTGGCGGAGCGAGGAGTCGCCGTGAGCTCCGCGCCGGGGGACGCCAGGACATCCGGGCGGGTGGAGCAGTTGAACGGCTCGCAGCTCGCGGACCTGCTGATGCGACTGCTGCTGGACGAGCGTCTCAGGGCGCGGCTCGCCGGCGAGGGCCCCGCGGCGGTCGCCTCGGGGCCGGGCGAGCTGGAGTGTCTGGAGACGGTTGATCTCGCCGAACTCGACAGTGCGGCACGGCAGTTCCGTACGGCTGTCTGGAAGATGGGCAGGAGCGGCGGCATCGCTTCCGCGTTCCCTCGCAGCCTGCGCATTCTCGCGGCGGCGGGCGTCAAGGACGCTGAACTGCTCACCGGGTTCCTCGGCTCGGAGGAGTTCGGCAGGTTCCGGCTCGTTCCCTACGCGGGGCGCGGACTGTCCGTGGAGGAGGCGTTCGCCTCGTACCTGCTCGGCTTCGTCGCCGCGCAACGGGACCACCGGCTCGCGAGCGTCGGCGCGGCAGCGGGCGCGGACGCCACCGTGGGTGCGGACGCAGCCTGGAGCGCGGGCGCATCGGAAGCGCATGTCGTGCTGCGCGAGACCGTGACGCACGAGCTGATGACCGCTCTGTTCACGGCGCTGGTGTGCGAACAGCCACTGTCGTTCGACATCGCCGTCGAGGGAATCGTCACGACCGGCCGGGGCCACGCGGCCCTGCGCCGGTACGCACCCCGATCCGTCGCCTCCTGGTCGGACCGCCCGGCGACTGCCGCCCGGCGGGAGAGCCCGGGGCCGGTGGTGTCCTACGCCTACTTCGCCACACCCGCCGGGGTCACGCGCGGAGCCGTCTCCGCGCAGCTCGCGGCGGCGTTCGAGACCACTCCATCGGCCGAGGGCGATGCCGCCCGCCGCGCGCTGTGCGGGCGCGGGCTCTGGTGAGGCCGCCGGCCACGTCTGCGCACCCGCCGGGCGGATCCGGCGAGAAAGGGAACGGACTGTCATGCGCATCGTGTTGGTGGACATGCCGTGGTCGGCGATCGACGCGCCGTCGCTCGCCCTCGGCATCCTCAAACGCCGGGTCCTCGATGTCTACCCGGACGCCTCGGTCGATGTCGTGCACGCCAACCTCGACTACGTCGACTGGCTGACGGCGCACACCGACTTCACCTTCGAGGAGTACGACTTCTGCGCGAGCTCGTACTTCTCCGGGCACAGCGAATGGATCTTCTCGGCAGCACTCAACGAGCAACCGACGTGGAGTGTGCGGGAGTTCAACGAGTCGATCGGGGAAAGGGTGCCCGAGCCGCTGCTCGCCAAGGCGCGGGAACTGCACGAACTCGCCCCGCGGTTCGTACGGGACATCGCCGCCAGGATCGCCGCCGACGCGCCCGACGTCGTCGGTTTCACCACGACGTTCGCGCAGAACGCCGCCACTCTCGCCACCGCACGCGCGGTCAAGGACCTTGCCCCGTCAGCCGTTACGGTGTTCGGCGGTGCGAACTGCGACGGTCCGCAGGGCGCGGCACTGCACCGGAACTTCCCGTTCGTCGACTTCGTCGTGCGCGGCGAGGGCGAGGCGACATTCCCTCAGCTGCTGGCCGCGCTACGGGACGACGGCGACGGTCTTCCAGGGATCTCCGGTCTGTGCTGGCGGGACGGCGAAGGCCGCTGCGTCGCCAACCCGATGGAGGCCAAGCCCCTTCCTCCGGGCTCCCTGGTCACCCCCGAGTACGGCGACTACTTCGACCGTCACGCGCGGTCCACCGCGGGCAGCTGGGTGGAGCCCCGCATCGTCGTGGAGGGCTCGCGCGGGTGCTGGTGGGGAGAGAAGCACCACTGCGCGTTCTGCGGGCTCAACGGATCGTTCATGGAGTTCCGCAGCAAGGACCCGCAGCGGTTCGTCGACGAAATCCTCGGCCTGGTGGAGCGCTACCGCATCCTCGACGTGTGGGTCACCGACAACATCCTCGACATGGCCTACCTCACCTCGATGGCGCCCCGGCTCCAGGAGTCCGGCTACGACCTGCGGCTGTGCTACGAGATCAAGTCGAACCTGCGCCGCGAACAGCTGCGGGCCCTCAGCGCGGCCGGCATCGGCTATATCCAGGCCGGGGTCGAGAACCTCAGCAGCCGGGTACTCACCCTCATGGACAAGGGTGTGACAGGCTGTCAGAACGTCCGGCTGCTGCGCGACGCGGAGACCGTCGGGATGAACCTGAACTGGAACTACCTCTACGGCTTCCCCGGCGAATCGGACGACGACTATGACGCGATCTGCGACCAGGCGCCTGCCCTGCACCACCTCACCCCGCCCTTCAACGCCACCCGCATCAAGGTCGAGCGCTTCAGCCCGTACTTCGACCGGCCCGAGCTCGGCTTCCACGAGCTGCGCCCCGCCGCCCACTACCGCCACATCTATGACCTGCCGGAATCCGAACTCGCCGATATGGTCTACCTCTTCGACTCCCGCGATCTCGGCATCTCGGCATCCTGCCTGGACCGTCTGAAGCGGGCCGTGGGCGGCTGGAAGGACGCCTATGTGCACTGCCGCCTGACCCACTGCGATCTCGGCGACCGCATCGTCCTCGTCGACACCCGACCCGGATTCGCGTGGCGGCTGCTCGACCTGACGGACCCTCTGGAAATGACCGTCTTCCGCCTCCTCGACATGCCCCACTCCCCCGCGGCCCTGCTGCACAAGGCGGCGTCCCGCCACGAGGACGCGACCGAGGTACGGATCGGTGAACTCCTCGACCGCTGGCGTCACCTGGGCCTCGTCTTCACCGACGGCGGCCAGTACATCCATGTTGCCCCGATGGCCGCCAACCAGGATCTGATGCGCCTCGACGGCAGCCGTCTGCACAGCGCCGAGCCCCTCGCCCCGGCCCTGGCCGCTTCGGCCGCCGGAGCAGCCGGAGGGACCGGAGGGGCTGGAGGGTCCGGAGCTATCGGTGGTGTCGGATGAGCCCGCTCGCTGCCGCGCCCCTCGCTCCGGTTTCCCTGGCTCTGTGGAGGGAACGCGCCCCGGCGGCCTGGGACATACCGGGGGTGTACGTCGGCACGGTCGACCTGATGGGTAGCCAGGTCGAGGGCGCCGTTGCCGAACTCGCCTCGAAAGGCGTCCAGTTCGCCCGGCTCCCGAGGGCCGTCGACCTGACGGACCGCCATGGCGCCGCCGCGGTGACGGCGCTCGTGACCGTACGCGAACTCACCTCCTTCGGTATCGCCGTCGACTGGACGCTGCGCCTGCCCGAGCCGGGAGCCGAAGCCGGTGCCGGTACCGGCACAACAGTCGAGTGGCTGCCGCTCAGTCACCTCCACCCGCCCACTGCCGTGTTCCGCGACGATTCCGACGCTTCCGGCTGCCCCGCTCAGGACATCGCCATCCGGTGGCGCGACTCGTTCCACGCGGCGAAGTGCGGCTACCGCCGCGGCCCCGGTTTCATCGAGATACGGGACCGTCGCGGCGACTCGTTCAAGCGCCTCGTCATCCGCACGTCCGAGCATGATCAGCTGATCAGGGCCTTGCTGCGCGGCCTGCCGGAGACAGACGTGCCCCCTTCGGTCGTCGCGAGGTATCTGCCGCCCGGCCTGATCCATCGGGCGGGACGCTTCCTGTGGTGGACGCCGTACCGGATCCGCCGCTGGCCGCTGAGCACGACCATTCCGTAGGCCCGTACGGACCGTGCGGGTCTCATACGGACCGTGTGGTCCGTAGAGGACACGGCTGCCGCTCAGACGGGAACCGCTTCCACCCAGCTGTGGTCGTCGGTGAGGTACCGCGCCAGACGCAGTCCGGCGGCCGTCAGAATGCGTTCCAACTCCGCGTCCGGGACGTCCCAGGCGCGGAAGGAGTGGGTCCATCGCACGCCGTCGGCCTCGTACTCGATACGTACGTCGGAGACGCCCGGCGCGGAGCGTTCCACGGACACGACCCGCATGCCGATGCCCGTCCTCGTCCGGTCGGCCGGCGTCATCGCCATGCGAGGCCCGAACCAGTCGTCTCCCTGACGCTCCACCAGAACCTTTCCGTCATCCGCCACATGACGTCGGCAGCTTCGCAACATCGCGTCGCGGGATGACGGCTCGGCGGTGTTGAGCAGATGAGAGGCCAGCAGTACGGCGTCGAACCGCTCGCCGAGGTCCAGCGCTTCGATGGAACTGTGCACCGTACGGGCCCCCTTGACCTGGCTGAGCATTTCCTCCGACTCGTCCACGGCGACGACGCGATAGCCGCGCTCCAGCAGAGCATGGGTCACCCGCCCTGCCCCCGCGCCCAGTTCGAGTATCGAGGCCCCCGGCGGAACGGCCTGAGCGATGGTCTCCGGCTCGGTCCCGGCAGGAAGCCGGGAGTACAGCTCCACCGCGTTCCCGTCCGGCGTGAACGCCCCGGGACCGGTGCCTTCGCCGCGGCGTACGGGCCCGTGTGCTCTCTCGCCCATCTGACGCTCCCCTGTCGAGTCGCATTGAGCGGCCGTACGGTACGGGGCGCGGGCCGAAGCCCATCCTGGGCGCTCCAGGAGTTCCGGGCGCCCTAGCCGTCGAAGCGGCGGCGCGCGTCCTCGATGCGGCCGAGGTACTGGTGGGTCCAGCCGCACATGGCGTCGACCGTGGCGCGCAGGCCCCGGCCCGGCTCGGTGAGGGTGTATTCGACGCGCGGCGGCACGGTGGGGTGCACCTTCCGCTCGACCAGGCCGTTGCGCTCCAGCATGCGCAGATTCTGGGTGAGCATCTTGTGGCTGACGCCCTCGACCTCGTCGCGCAGCTCGCTGAAGCGCAGGGTGCGCTCGCCGAGCGCCTCGATGATCAGGAGCGCCCACTTGTTGGCGACGTCCGAGAAGATCTCCCGAGCGAGAGAGTCCGCCCGCCGCAGGTCGGCGTCCTCGGGCAACCCCTTGAGCAGCTGCTTAGTAACCATCAGGTTCCCCAGTCACCAAAAAGTGCGTTCTTCCAGGTCAACGGTCACTCTCCTACAGTTTCCGAGTAACCACAAGAGAGCACGCCAGGAGGGCGAACACCACTATGACCACCATCGATACCTTCAACCACGGCATGCCCGCCGAGAGCGACTTCGGTTACTCGCAGGCGATCAAGTCCGGCGATCTGATCCACGTCTCCGGGCAGGTCTCGGTCGACGCGGCCGGGGAGTTCCGCCACACGCACGACTTCGCCGCCCAGCTGGAGCAGACCTACGCCAACATGGACAAGGTGCTCGCCCACTACGGCGCCACCCGGAACCAGATCATTTCGCAGACCTTGTACGTAGTGAACCTCCAGCAGAACGCCGCGCCGACGATGGCGGGCAACCCGCGCTACTACGGCAACCACCGCCCGGTCAGCACGGTCATCGGCGTCAGCGAGCTGACCTTCCCGGGCCAGTCCATCGAGATCAGCTTCATCGTCGACACGCGGCTGCCTGCCTGAGCGACCGCCCGCACGACGAGCGGCTCCCCCTCCCCAGCACAGCCCCCGCCCCTGATCCTCTGGCCGCCGCCGCGGCCCTCGGCACGGCGCGGCGGCGGATCGGGCGGAGTCACCCGCTGTCCGGCCCCGACGCCCCGGCAAGGGAAGCGGCGGCTCCGAGAAGGGCCGCGGCATCCCTGCTGGCGCCGGGCGACCGGCCGGTGACGCGCTTGAAAGCGCGGCTGAAAGCGGCCTGAGAGGTGTAGCCGAGGCGCAGCGCCACGGACTGGATCGACAGCGTGTCCTGCGCCAGCCACTGGCAGGCGAGGAGCATCCGCAGCTCCGTGGCGTAGCGGAGCGGCGGCACGCCGATCGTGGCCTGGAATCGGTCGGCGAAGACGGACCGGGAGACATTGCATTCGGCTGCCAGCTCCGCCACGGTCCAGTGATGGCCGGGCCGCCGGTGCAGGGCCAGGATGGCGCGGGCCAGGCGGGGGTCGCGCAGCGCGGCCACCAGCCCGGAACTGCTGTCGCAGCCGCATTCGATCCAGCCCCGTACGATCATGGCCGCCGCCACCTCGGCCAGCCGGGCGAGGATGCCGGCGAAGCCCACGCGCGCGGAGCAGAGCTCGCGCCGCATGGACGCGAGGATCGGCATGAGCCCGGGGTAGCGCTTTCCCGTGGCGTTGACCAGCATGATGTCCGGCATCAGCTGGCTGAGGCCCTGCATTCCGCCGAGGTCGAACTCCATGGAACCGGTGAAGAAGATCGCGCTGGGAGGTGGCGCGGAGCCGGCCGGGGCGGTGCTCGGGCAGGCGTCCACGTCGCAGACCGCGTCGCTGAGGGGCACCGCGGCGAAGCTCTCTATGCCCCGGGCCGGTATGTCCGGACCGGAGAGCAGCTGATGGGACTGGCCGTGCGGCATGAATACGGCATTTCCGGCCGAGAGCTCGTGGAGCGTCCCGTCCTCGGTGCGCAGGACTGCGGAGCCGACGGCGAGGAAGTGGAAATAGACGTGTCCGGGCTTGGCATCGAAGGTGAGGCCGAACCGGGGGCCGGCGTGGACGCGACGGTACCGGACACCGCGCAGCCGCATGTTGGTGAGCAGTTCGCTGATGAGATCAGACGACAGGGCGAACTGCCCCTCGCCCCCTCCGTCCGGAGTCCCGGTCAAAGATTGCAGACTTTCTGTCATAGCTCATCCTGAAGTTCGCGTGCAGGCTTGACTTGAACTTTTCATGCGATTCAGGGGAAGTAAACCGTTGAGCAGTGATGTGTGCGACACCGTGCCCGTTGCCGATACCGATACCGAAGCGAAGGCCGACGCCAATGCCGCTACCGGCCCCCACGGCGGCTCCGGCAATACCGTCGATGCGGAACGGGTACCGCCCGAACCTGCTTCCTCCTCCTGGGCGGCGGTGTTCTCTCTTGCTGTGGGTGTATTCGGGCTGCTGACCGCGGAATATCTGCCGGCCAGCTTGTTGACGCCGATGGCCGCCGACCTTGGGATATCGGAGGCTTTGGCCGGACAGGCCGTGACGATCACAGCGGTGGCGGCGATGCTCTCCGGATTGCTGACCGCGAGTCTGACCCGGAAAATCAACCGGCGGGTCGTATTGCTCGGCTTCACCGTCCTTTTGATCGTGTCCAATCTGTTGGTCGCCGTGGCCACCAACCTGGCGATGCTGATGCTGATGCGCATCCTGCTGGGAATCGCGCTCGGCGGTTTCTGGAGCATGGCGGCCGCGGTGGCGATGCGCCTGGTGCCCGCGGCCCTGGTCCCGCGTGCGGTATCGATCATTTTCAGCGGCATCGCGGTGGCGACCATCGTGGCGGTGCCGCTCGGCAGCTACCTCGGCGATCTGACCGGCTGGCGCAACACCTTCCTGGCGGCGGCCGCGCTCGGAGTGCTGACCTTGGTGTTCCAGGTGTTCACGCTGCCCCGGATGACACCCCGTGGCACGGCACGGCTGGGCACGCTGTGGGAGGTGCTGCGGCGCCCCGGATTCGGCGTGGGAATCATAGGAATGCTGCTGGTCCACATTGGCCACTACGCGCTGTTCACCTATATCCGGCCCGCCCTGGAAGACGTGGTGAAAGTCGACGCGAACAAGCTGGCGCTGCTGTTGTTCGTCTTCGGAGTGGCGAACTTCGTGGGCACGCTCATGGCCGGCTGGCTGCTACAGATCAGCCTGCGCCTCACCTTGTCGCTGACACCGGTGCTGATGGGCATCGCGGCCCTGGGCCTGGCACTCCTCCCCGCCGGGCAGGTCGGGTACGTGGCCCTGGTGGTCCTCTGGGGCCTGGCCTTCGGCGGCGTGTCGGTGGCCTGGTCGAACTGGGCCACCCGCATGGTGCCCGACCAGGCGGAGAGCGCGGGCGGGCTCGTGGTCGTAGGCGTCCAGTCCGCCATCGCCGGCGGGGCCGCGGCAGGCGGCGTGATGTTCGGCCTCGGCGGCACCGTCACCGTGTTCACCGTCTCCGGCGTCGTACTGGTCGCGGCCGCATTGCTGATCGTCCTGCGGGTCAAGGCGCCCCGGAACCCGGCGATGAACTGATCGCGCGGGATCGGGCTTAGCGACCATTGAGAGAGCCCCCGGTCGCTCGGATGCCGAGCGACCGGTGGGTGCCCGGACCATGGCCACGGTGGTGTATTCACTGCACGCACGAACCCAACACTCCCTACGCTGTCGCCAATGACCGAGCATCTGACGAACGAAGCCGCTATCCGACAGTGGAACCGCTTTCCCCGCGAGGCGCTGGAGGCGATGGGCCCCGAGGGCGACTTCGCCAAACGCCACCTGATCAACCCGGTGCTGCTGCGCATGCTGGGAGACGTACGGGGCCGACGCATCCTCGACGCCGGGAGCGGGCACGGCTACTTCAGCCGAATGCTCGCCACCCGCGGGGCCCGCGTCACCGGCATCGAGCCGACCGACAGCATGCTCTCCTACGCCCGGGAAAAGGAAAGCTCCCTCCAACAGGGCATCGAGTACATCCAAGCCGACCTGGCACAGCTACCGGAACTCGGCGACCCGTACGACGCCGTCGTCTGCAGCATGGTCCTGCAAGCCATCCCCGACTGGAAGCCGGCCATGCGAGCCTGCGTCCAAGCCCTACGGCCAGGCGGGGTGTTCACCTTCTCCGTAAACCACCCGGCTTTCGAGCAGCTGCTGACAACGTGGCGCGAACATGGCGACTATCGCCTGAACCGCTATCTGGCGGAGTACGAGACCTCCCAAACCCACGCCTCCAACTTCCATCGTCCGATCTCGGCCTATCTCAACGAACTCGCCGCACTCGACTGCCGCTTGCTCGAATTCGCCGAACCCGGCCTCACCCCCGACGCCGCCCAGGAAGCCCAACCCGCCACCCCCGGCATCGAAAGCTACGCCCATCTCCCCAACTTCATGCTCGTCGCAGCCGAACGTCTATGACAACCAATAGCCGGTTGACGAGGCGACCACGTCGTGACCGACTCAGGCCGACTACCGACCGACCCTCCCCCGCCACGATGAACCATTTCCAGTGGAACCACTCATAGACTACCACCGATACTAACGCCGGAAACATCCATGCAGTACCATTGTTTTATGCCATCGCATCGACGCGGCGAAGACGGCACCACAGCCGTCAAGTCCGACACCGCATCCCCCGGCCGGGACCAGACTCGGCAGCTGGTCATCGAGGCCGCCATCGGCTTGCTGACGCACGGCGGCCGCGACGCGGTCACCACCCGTGCGGTCGCCGCTGCGGCGGGCCTGCAACCACCTGCCATCTACCGGCTGTTCGGCGACAAGGACGGGCTGCTCGACGCGGTGGCCGAACACGGCTTCACCGCGTTCCTCGCCACGAAGCACGTCGACCCCGACCCTCAGGACCCCATCGAGGACCTGAGGGGCGGCTGGGACGTCGCGGTCGAGTTCGGCCTGGCCAATCCCGCGCTGTACACGCTGATGTACGCCGAACCCACCAGAGCCGACTCCGCCGCCTTCAAAACCGGCATGGAGATCCTGATGGGCCGCATCCGGCGCCTGGCCGCCGGCGGCTGGCTCCGCGTCGACGAGGAACTCGCAGCCCAGATCATTCACGCCACAGCGCGCGGAGCGGTCCTCACCTGGCTGTCTCTACCCCAAGACCGACGCGACCCGGCTCTGTTCACCACGCTGCGAGAATCCATGGTCACCGCCGTCACCAACCAGCAGCCCACCATCCAGGACTCAGGCCCAGCCGGCGCCGCCCGCGCACTACGCGCCTCACTCCCCGACCAGACGAACCTCAGCAGCGCCGAACAACACCTTCTGAGGGAATGGCTGAACCGCCTGGCCACCGACGCTTGATCCCCCCCCAACTCCCACCAACCGGAGCCGCCCCCTCCCTCGAACGACACCTCGGGGGCACCGTCTCGCGCAGAGGTTGCCTTTCGCCCGACCACTCGGGCAGGCCGGCGTCGTGGACGAGGATGGCCAGTTGGGTGCGGTTTTTCAGGGGGTCGATCTCGGCGTTGGAGCGGCCTTGGCCGACCTCGGTGGCCACCTCTTGTTCCCGTCGGATCAGTCTGGTGAGTACGGCTTGGGCGTGGTGTCGGCGGGTGTCGGACGCGGTGGTGCCCACGTGCACGATGAGCTGTCGGGTGACCGTCGGAGAGAGTATGGGGTCGCCGGCGGCGACCCGGAGTATGGCGTTCAGGATCTCGTCGGGAGGAGACGGCTTCGGCGAGTTGCCGCCGGAACCGCGCCAGTGTTCTGGTGGCCCGTGACCGCCCCGGTCGCCAGCAACCGCCGGTAGGCGGCGACGGTGTACAACGCGATCAGAGCCACCCCGGACAAGGCCGTCGAGGCGATGCTGAACAGACCTGTCACAGCAGCGAAACCGATCGGCCGGCGGCGGCGCCACACCCCGGCAGCCGAGCGCGCCCAGCGCCAGGTCCACGGCGAAGGGCGTACTCCAGCCGGGACTGTCGAGGAACGTGCCGGCCGCGAACCCGGCAGCCAGGAGGAAGGCGAGCGCGTCGAACACCCGCTCCCGCCCCGGCCGATGACACCGAAGTGGCCGGTCATCATCAGGCGCGTGCTCGGCAACCTGCACCATCATGACCGGACTGTAGGCACCCGGCCGCCCGGCCCGCGTACGACCAACTACTACCTTGAGCAGGTCAGTTGTCCACCGAGGACCGAAGCCGCGACCAGGGCCGTCCGGGCAGGCTGAGCCCATGAACGAGACAGAAGACACGAGCGTCCTGCGGTGGGGCGGCCTGATCGGTATCGGCGGCAGTGTGTTGTTCCTCCTCGCTGCCCCGAACCGTCGGGCCTGATCGCGCCGATCGACCGGTTCCCGCGGATCCGCTGGTTACGCACCGTCGAGACGTCTTCGCCCTCATCGGCTTCCACCTGGCCCTGGGCCGGCAGGCCTACCGGCTGTCCGCGTCTCCCCAGGAAGCCCTTTCACGATCGGGCGCGTGGCGTGGGCTCAGCTGCTGTTGCCTGCGCGCAGCCAGGCTATGTAGTCGGCGACGGCTCGCTCGGTGTCGTACGCGGCCTCGTAACCGGTGTCTTCCTGGAGACGGCCGATGTCGAGGACCAGATGTGCCGCGTGCGACGCGTCGCCGCCGGTGGGCAGGTCGACTTGGGCGTCGGGCACCGCCTTCCTGATGGCTTCGATGAGCTGGGAGTTGGTCGTGGCTCGGCCGGATCCGATGTTGTACGTGCGGTGGTTCAGCTTCTCCGCGAGCTGGAGAAGGGCGATCGCACGCCCGGCGTCCTTGACGTAGTTGAGGTCGAGGCCGTCCTCGGCGAAGGCCGGGCCCACGAGGTGGGAGAGGTCCGGGGCGGTGCCGCGGGCCGCGGCGTGGATGAGGGCGGGGGCCGCGAAGAACGGGTCGGGGTGGCCGAGCGGTCCCCAGGTGCCGGAAATGCGGTAGTCGACGATGTCGACGCCCGTCGTGTCGGCGAGGAACCCGCCGAGCAGTTCGCCGACTTTCTTGAAGGTGGGGATCGAGGCGGACGCGTTCATCGACAGCGGCGCGTCCTCGCGCAGCGGTCCGCCGCTGTCGTTCTCGGCACCGTAGTAGACCCCGATCGTGCTGGCGACGCCCAGACGCCGCACGCCCCAGTCCTGCGCCGCCTGCGCGATGTTCAGCAG
>NZ_JBHVHQ010000024.1:0-26923 GCF_042800135.1 Streptomyces sp. NPDC057654
GAACGCCGACCCCGCCTCCCGCACCTACTACGACAAACAACGAGCCCGCGGCAAAACCCACACCCAAGCCCTCCTCCGCCTCGCCCGCCAACGCACCAGCGTCCTGTTCGCCATGCTCCGCGACGGCACCTTCTACGAACCCCGCGAGCCGAAGGACATCGAACTCGCCGCATGACCCCGAACCCACCCACACCCCACAGGGGCGCCTTGACGAAAGACATAGAGGCACCCCCCGTGCCCATGGGCCTATACCGACCGCTCGCCGACACCGACCCCCGCCTGATCTGGGTACCTACCTGGTCGAGGTCGGGCTGTGCGAGGAGGGCGAGACCGCCGGATTCGCCCCGGCCAATTTCCACCGGCAGCTTCAGGACAAGCTCACTGCGGCCGCCACGGCGGCGGACGCCAAATGCCCAAGCAACGAAGGCCTGATCATCGGCCCCGAGACCGGCATCCCGTCGCTCAAGCCGCACCGCTCGGAGGGTCAGCGGCCCTCCCTCACCGACGCCTCCCGGCAGGACAAACGTGAAGATGTGCTGTGCCATCTGCTGGCGCTCAACCGGTGGCGAGAGCAGCTCACCGAAAATCTGCTCGCCTTCGCCTCGGCCGTCGGCAACCTGCGCTGTACGGGTCTCCACGATCTGACGCTTCAGCAGACACTGCGCACCCGGCGCATCTCAAGCGGCCGCACTGCTGCAGCGCCCCGCCGAGGCCATCCATCTGATCACCTCGCTCACCGATGCGCTGTCCGTGGCCGAGCGCCGCGACTCCAGTCACGCGGTGCTGAAGCAGGTCGCCGACCATGCCTGCAACGAACTGGTGCGACGCCATCCGGAGCAGTACAGGCACATCCGCACGCGTCTGTCACCCGTCGAGCCCCGCGTCGGTCGTCTACAGCCCACCCAGCTCGCGCACGGAGCTGCGCCGCCAGATCTTTGAGGAGCTGGACCGCCGGAACAGCGGATAGCCGGTCGGCACCCAGGGGCGGATCACCTGGCGGTCTGCTCAGCGGTTCAGAGCGACGGCGTGTCCGCCTCGTCCGCCTCGACCGCCTGGAGGTCTGTGGGGAAGAAGCCGTTCCTGCCCGGTCCCGTTCCGGTGAAGCGGTAGATACGGGCCTCAGACAAAACGTTGAGGGGCGGGTCACCGTTCTCGATGATGACGGCCTGACCAGGGAAGTCGAGCATGTCTCCATAGAAGCGGTCGACCACGTACGAAGTCAGATCGACATCCTCGCCCACTGGCTCGTCGTCCATGATGGGGTCCCGATAGGTGACGACCGGTGAGTCGAGAACGATGAAGCCCGGGTGCGGTCTGCCGTGTTGCAGACAGAAATGGGCCAGCGCGGTGGTGAATGCCGAGTGCAGGACGGAGCGCACTCCCTTGCCTCGGCTGGAACGAGCACGACCGCCTGCACGGATGTCCATGGCGTACTGGTCGTACTCGGCGAACTCCACCGAGGGGACCTTCCACGCTTCCAAGGTGCGGCGCAGCGCCTCGTCGAACGACGTCAGGATCCGGTTGGGGACGTAGCCGGCGGGCCGCTGGGCCCGTCCCACCGCTTCTCCGTCCAGCCGTGAGCGTCGCTGTTCCAGTTCGTCGATCCGCTCGTGGAGTTCGAGGTTTCGTTCGATCTCCGAGCGGGCGTGGAGATGCTCCTCCATGCGGGCGCGCATGGGGGCGAGCTGGTCCTGGGTGGCGGCGATCTCCTGGTCCATGCGCGCGGCGTCCCGCAGCAGGGATACCCGGCGCTGAGTGAGCGTTTCAAACTGGACCAGCAGATCCCCGATCGTGGGCAGCAGGTCGGCGAGCAGGCTGGTGGTCTTGGCGGTCTCGTTCTGGACGGCTAGGTGGAGCTGGGTCGTCTCGTGTTCGCTGTGTCCGGGGTTTTGGTGCTCGGGCTCAGCGCCGCAGAACACGCAGGTGCCCACCCGGAAGTAGCCCAGCAGGCTGCCGGCTTCGGTCACCATCTGCAGGCGGTCGAGGTCAGAGCGGTACTGGTCCTCCAGCAGACGGAACCGGGAGACCAAGTCGCCGGTCTCCCCGAGGCGGGACTCCACCGTGGCCAGTTCCTCGGCCGCCCTCATCCGGGTGGTGACCGCCGTCAGGTGCCGGTCTGTGATCACTCGTAAGGTCGTGGAGTGCTCGTCGATGGACGCCTGCAGACGCACCTGGCGATCCCGAAGTTCCCTGACGTTCTCGCTCGTGGTCAGTTTGCTCTGCAGGTCGAGGATGATCTGATCGAGCAGAGTGATCTTGCCTTTGTTGACCCGGCGCTGTCCCGCGTTGAGGCCGGTGTCCACATCCGGATCGCTTTCACCGGTCAGCAGCAACCGCATGACCGAGGCTGCTGCGGTCTTGCCGCTGGCCGCGGCCGAGGGGAGGACCGGGGACAGCGGGGCGACCATCCGAGTCTCGGGGATGACGGAAAGATGGACGAGATCGCGCAGGGCCAGGCTGCGGCTCGCGCCGGCTTCGTTCTTGCGGATCCTCAGATCGGCCAGCGCAAGCTCGTTCATGAGGAACAGCGACAGGCTGTTCTTGCTGCGTGCTGTGTGAGCCGCGGTGACCTGGGTGTCAGCGGGGGCGGTCACCACCGAGCGATGATCGCTGCGGTAAAGGTGGATGGTGCTGCTGTTCGGGGCCCGCATGAGGGTCAGCGGCGTCCCGTCCGGCAGCCGCAGTCCTAAAAGGATCTGGCTGTAGCCGTCGGCTTCCGGCACCTCGGGGGCCTGGCTGCCACCGAGCATGTACTCGATGGATTCGACGATGAACGACTTGCCGGTGTCGGAGGCCCCGTAGATCACAGTGAGGGCTGGGCCGAAGTCCACGCTCGCGGTGGGCTTGTTCATGCCCGCATAGGTGAGATGGACCAGCCGCAGCTCACTCATAGCCGGCCCCGCTTCGCGCGAGTTGGGCGGATGCCCGTTCGATGATCTCCTGTGTCGCGGCGCGCGCGTCCGATCGCGCCGCGAACCGGTGCACCGCCCACGCGGCGCGCTCGCGCAGAGAGTCCACGTAGGACGCCTCCAGCACATCGACGAAGGCAGGCCCCCGGTCGGTGGCCTTGTACATAAGGCCCTGGTTGTCATCGACGATGCTGGCGAGTCCGGCACGGATCAGCACGAGCAGTGCCTCCTCCAGGACGACCCGTTTCATCCCGAGCTCGCCCCCACGTGCCGGCAGGTTGGGATGAAGGCTGGGGGGCCCGTTGAAGTCGCCGCTGTGGAGCACCACATGGTCCAGGGCGACCAGCTGCGCGATGTCCATGGGTTCGGGATGGCTCTCGGCCAGAAGGACGAGCGCGCGCACACCGACTTCGAGCGGACTGTTGAGCGGGTTCACTTCTCTCCCTCCCGGCACCATGTCAGACGGCTCTCGTTCGCCAGGTGATGGCATACCCCTTTACGAGCGTTCGTCTCGACGAAGGGCGTAAGTACCGTCGGGGTCAGCTGGACGGTGCCGGCCACGGCCATGACCGCGCCGTGCCGCTCCCAGCCGTCCGGGTAGGAGCGGGCTGCCACTTCCACGACAATGTCGTACACGTCCTTCTTCACCCGTTCGAAGTACGCTGGCTGCGTGGCATCGCGAGCGAACACGCGCACCGCCTCGGCGGCATAGAATGCCTCGCGCTGCCGCTTGAGGTGTTCGTTGGCCTCCTCGACGGCGGGCACATCGTCCAGGCCGCCGATGGCGCTGGGAAAGCGCTCGCAGTAGACGTCCACAAGGCACTGGACGTAGCGGGTCTCGTCGTCACGATGCTGCGGCGGAGGAATCAGCTGCTGGGGCCCCTGGTCGAAGGGGGCATAGGGGAAGCGATCCACATAGTGTGAGGTCGTCTTGTGCAGCTCGAGCATCTCGTCCAGATCCACACACTCGAATATGGCGAAGTCGGTGTTCGCCGCCAGCTCCTCGACGGTTCGACGCTGCTCATCGGTGAGCGCGGTCACGAGCTTGTCCCGGGTGGTGGACAGTTCCTGCAGAAATTTGGTCCGACACTCGGTCGGCTTTGCGAACTGCCGGGGCAGGCTGCGCGAGATGATCGGAGCCACGAAGACGTAGCGGGTGGGGACCGTAAACGCACCGGCTGCGGCGGCCACGAACATCTTGCGCATTTCCCCGGCCGCCGTGCCCCAGGACAGGGCGGCAGCGTATCGCTTGCACTGATAGTTGTGCCACTGCCCCTCCAGCCTCTTGTGTGAGAGATAGCCCGCCACGTCCACACCATGGTCGCCTGAGCCGCCATGGCGCTCGACCAAGGCGTACTTGGCATCCAGCGCCGGGACCCACTCCTTGACGAACTCCTCGAACTGGTCGGGGTCGTAGAAGGACACCAACTGCTTGGGCGAGGGCATCGGCGCCATGCGCAGCGCATGAGCTAGCACGGTCAGCGGCGGCTGCTCTGCCCCCGCGGGCCCTGCACCGTACGAATCAGACACCCTGCTATCCCCCCATTGCCCCAGGTGACAGCAAGACCCCGTCAGTCCTGAGCAGACGCAATTCATACCCCCGACCCCATCCACCAAACGATGTGCTCGGTTCCCTGGCTTTGTGCCCCTGAGATTGGCCGACGGGTGAGGGTGTATGGCGGAAAGTGGCCGCGTGAACGGCTATCTCGAGCGTCAGTCCGCGGCCCTGGTCGCGGGCCGCGGGGCGCGGGGCGCGGCGCCAGCTGTTGGTGCAGACGTTCGCCCTCAACCCCTTGTGGCCCAAGAGCGCGATCTCCGCCCGTTCAGCCAGGTCAGCTGCAGAGCCAGGAGCCCGGGGATGGGCCCTTGGGTGTGTGGATCCCGCCTCGGGCACAGTCGGGGTCACGCGGCACTCCGCCCCCTCCGTGCTGTCAATCTTGATTCGCCGCGCAGGCGGGACCTGCTGGTTCCGAAAGGATCTCCATGAGCGGCACTCGAGCCAGACGGGCAAATACCCAACTCAGCCTGTCCCTCGGAAGGAGCCACACCTACCGGAACGCTCCCGTGCAAGAGATGCTAGAACCAAGGTGGTCATAACAGGGGCACGAGGTACTCATCGAGGTCGACGTGGCGGGCCCTGTCCACACCGGGGGTCCTCGCCGAGAAGTCGAACTGCGGCGGCCGCTGTTCGTCGTGGAAGTAGATTGCCTCGAGCAGGCCGTCCGCAGTTTTGGCGAGGGTCGGATTAACGACGAGGAAATCCCGTACGGCCGGAATGTCCTGACACACCTGGAGCCAGAGGCGCTTGTCGCCGAAGTGGTTTGGCGGCACAATCACCCGGCTGCCGAGCCGACGCTTCCATTGGAACGTCCCCTTACTCAGGAAGGGTTCGGTGCCCTGCAGATCGAGACGCCTCACGCCGTTCTCAGCGGCCCAGCCGATGAGCAGGTGGTAGATTGACTTGAACGCTCCGCTCACGTAATGCCGTTCGGCCCCGTCCTCCACGCCCACAAGGCGCAACGTGAGTACCTTCTGGCGGGGGCTCCAGTGGCATAGTGCTCCTCCGATCGGCTTGCCGTCCTGCGTCGGCCGGAACAGCCTGCCGGTGCGGAAGAGGCACTCGTAAGCGGCGCATCCCGGCGGTGAGGTGGGTGGTGAAGTCGAGGCTGAAACGGATGCAGTACCGACCCTGCCTCATCGAGGGCCTCATCGCCAAGACCGGACTCGACCTCCAGCCTCCGTAACCCCAGCCATTTAAAATCTCTAGAGGTCCCGCATCGAGCGGGAAATCTCGCGAGCGAGGGCAGTCACGTTCTCGCGATACCAACCGGTCCGCTGATGAAAGTCTTCATCAGACACGAATTCTGTCACGGCACTGGTGAGGCCAGCGTAGATCGCATGCAATTGACCGAGGGTAAAAACATAGTCCGCACGGTGATTCGCCTGGCTAGCCCTGCGTGTTTCCTCGGTGAGAGCCGCGACCTCTTCACTCGGGCTCCCCAAGGTGAACCGCACCACCTCGTCTCGCGCGCCCGTCCCGGCCACGAGACGGAGGCACTCGTCCATGACGGAAGCCTGGGCCGGGCCCAGCGTCACGGAAAAGCGCCCGTCCCCCTGCTTCTCGATCCGCATCCGGGATCTCAATTGGACTGATACCTCCCTGAATTGAAACTGGACTCCGGCATATGGTATGCGTGAATTCGATAAGGAGTCTGAACAATCAGCACCCCATCGCCGTTGGCATCTCGCCGGGAGCTATCGTAGGCGACCTGCGCCCCCGTCTTTGCATCGGTGTGCGTCATCTTGCCTTCGTAAGACGACAGGTATTCGGCTAGCTTATGCGCATCTGACCCGATGCCCGAGAGAGAATGAGCCGGGGCGCTGGGTGAGCCGTCGTTCATCCGCTGTACGTCGTGATCCACACCGTCCGCCACACGGTTTCCGTACTTCTCATCCAGAGCGTCGTACGTGTCATCATCAATGCCGCATCCCTGGAGGCCGAGGGGGTCCATCCAGGTGAGCGGGTTGTGGACGTAGCCGTGGTGGTGGGGCGCCGGTACAAGGCCGAGGGGGTCCGGGGTGAGGAAGCGGGCGGTCTCGGGGTCGTAGTAGCGGAAGTAGTTGTAGTTCAGGCCCGATTCAAGGTCGGCATACTGGCCGGGGTAGCGGAGGGGGCAGTCCGTTGAATTGGATGGGGCGGGGAGGGGAGTGCCCCAGACGGTGGTGCGGGCTTCCCAGACCAACCGGCCGCTGGCCGCAATCAGTTCCGTGGGCGTACCGACCGCGTCCGTTACGACCGCGTGGAACTCGGGGGTCTTCTGTAGAGGGTTTCGGGTCGTCTGGGCGAGGGGACGGTAGGTGGCGCGGGCGTAGTCCCACGTTGTTGTCGCACCCTCCGGGGTGGCTTGTTCGGTGAGACGGGTGCCGTCCCAGGTGAAGGCCAGGACATGGGCTTCGGGGCCCGATTTGGATATGCGGCGGCCCAACGGGTCGTAGGTGTAGTGCCATCGCTCGCCCTGGTGGTTCGTTACCGATACAAGGCGATCCCCGGCGTTCCATTCGTACGTCCACACCTGGGTCTGGCCGTTGAGGAGGCGGCGGGTCTTGCGAACGAGGCGGCCTGCCGTGTCGTGTTCGTAACGCGTGCGGCCGGCGCGGCGGATCAGGGTGCCGGAGTGTTCCCTGTCGCCCGGCGTCGGGTGGTTCGGGGTGTCGGCGTGGGACTGGTTGCCCGTGACGTCGTAGGCGTAGGTCTCCGTCCAGCCTTGTGCCTGAACGCCTGTGACACGACCCGCCCGGTCGAGGTCGAAGTGACGGGTACCCGAAGTGAGTTCGCGGATTTCGGTGACATATCCGTCAGGACGGTAGGTATAGCTGCGGTGCTGGAGTACGTCACCTTCCTGGGCAGTGATGCTCTGGGTGGTGAGGCGGTCGGTGGCGTCCCAGCACTGGGTCAGTTCGGTGAACTCCCCCAGGCGGCGGCGCGTCTCGCGGCCCGCCGCGTCGTACGAGAACGAGAGGGCACCGCCCTCCGTCGCCATGCTCACCGGCCGGCTCGCCGCGTCGTACGTCCATGTCGACGTGTGCCCCGACGGTGTCGTGCGACTCGTCCGGTTGCCCACCGCATCGTAGGTGGAGGACACTGTGCGGTCGTTGACCGCCTCGGACAGCACGCGGCCCAACGGGTCTCGTTCCAGAAAGACCGTTGCCGCCTGGTTCGCCGTGCGTATCAGCGATCCGGCCGCGTCATAGACGTAGGTCGTGGTCTCGCCGCTGGTCTCGTCCCGCTGCTCAACGGGGCGACCGAGCGGGTCGAGGGTGTAGGTCAGCCGTTCGCCCAGTGTGTTCGAGCGCGCGACGAGACCGCCGGCGGCGTCCAGTTCGTACGTTCGCGTCGCGCCATTGAAGTCGGTCTCCGCAGTCAAGCGGCCCGCCGGATCATACGCGTAACGCCACGTCCTGCCCTGCGGGTTGGTGACTCCTACGAGCCTCAGTTCGGTGTCGTAGGTGAAGGCGTACTCCGCGCCGTCGGGATCGGTGCGGGTAGCGGGGAGGTCGAAGTGTGTATGGGTGTAGGAGGTGGTGTGGCCTGCGGCGTTGATGTGGGTGACGAGGTTGCCCTCGCCGTCCCACTCCCAGGTCTCGCGGGTGCCGTCGGGGTTCTCGCGCCAGGCGGGTTTGCCCTCGATGGTCCAGCCGTGGCGAGTGGTGTGGCCGAGGGGGTCGGTGAGGGCGGTCGGGCGCCCATGGGGGCCGCGCTGGACGTGGGTGGTGTGGCCGAGGGGGTCAGTGAGGGCGGTCGGGAGGCCGGCCGGGTTCGGGGTGACGGTCGTCGTGTGCCCCAGCGGGTCGGTGATCCCGGTCAGGTGCCCCGCGTCGTTGTAGGCGTAGCCGGTGACTGCGCCGGTGGGGTCCGTGGTGGAAGTGCGGTTGCCGAGGTCGTCGTAGGCATGGCGCCACACGCCGCCGTTCGGGTCGCGGATCTCCAGCGGAAGGCAGTTATCGTCGTAGAGGGCGGTGACGACGGTGCCGTCGGGGCGTTCGATCCGGGTGAGGTTGCCGAGGTCGTCGTAGGTGTAGCGAGTGGTGTGGCCCAGCGGGTCGGTGACGGTCACGGGGCGGCGGTTGGTCTCGTCCCACTCCGTGCGGGTCGTGTGACCAAGGTTGTCCGTCTCCGAGACGATCTTGTATGCCTCGTTGTAGACGTACACCGACTCGTGCCCCATCGAGTCGGTGTAGCGGGTGGTGCGCGCCGCCTCGTCGTAGCGGAAGCGTCCGGAGAAGGCGCCGTCGGGACCGACGGTGCGCAGGACCCGGCCGCGGTGATCGTAGACATAGCCGAACGCGGTGCCGTTGCGGTCGTGCCAGGAGGTGATGCGGTGCTGGTCGTCGTAGCGGAAACGGAGCGGGTCGCCCGTGGAGTTGGTGATCTGGGCGAGATTGCCCGCCGCATCGTAGGCGTAGGAGACGAGAGTGGTACTGCGCTGCCCATCCCGGCCGTGCAGCAGACGAAGGCGGGTGATGCGCAGCAGGGCGGGGTCGGTGTCCACGGCGATGCGGTAGCCGCCCGAGTGTATGACCTCTTGCGGGGCACCCTGCTCGTCGTAGGTGAGGGTGATGCGGTTACCTTCACCCGCCCGGTCGGTGATCGCCGAGAGGGCCAGTTCCGGTCCGCCGGTGGGCAGCGGGGCGAAGTGCAGCGTGCGGTTGCGCTCCGGGGCGCTGATCGTCATGGTGCCGTCCGGCTTGCCGTCCCAGGACAGCGGCCAGCGGGGCCCGCTGGCAGGGAGGGTGGGCACATCGGGCTCGGGGACAGGGTAGGTCAGCACCATGCCGTCGTCGGCGATGTAGACGACGCCCTCTTTGTCCAGCTCCAACCGCTGGTCCAGCGTCCCGGCCCAAGTGGGGCCGAACCAGCCGCCGCACGGATGCCCCGAGACATAGTGCCGCTCCAGCACGAGCGGGAGAGCACCGGGCAGTTCGACGTCCGTCGCGGAAGTGAACATCTCCCCGGTGGCGGCGTCCACCGGCTCGTTCAGACCGCACTTCTCCCCCTTGCACTTGTCATGCTTGCCCGGTTCGCCGTCCGCGCGCCCGCGCCCGCTGCCGTCCCTGCGCAGTCTCCGCTCACGACCGGCCAGTCGCTTGGCAGCATCCTTGGCGGCGGAGGCACCTTTGCGCGCGGCGGACCCGCCTCCCGTGGCCAGCGCGAGCAGCAGGTCGGGAGTGATCTGGCCGGCCGCGCGGAAGGGATTGCGCTGCCATTCGTCCCAGTTGACGGCAGCTTTGGCGAACTCTTTGGGATGCTCCTGCGCGTAGACGACGCCGTCGGCCATGCCGGCAAGTTGCATGGACCAGCCGCCGAAGCCGTCCTCAAGCAGATATTCGCCCTGCTTGTAGATACCGCGAACAGTGTCCAGGGCGCCGTAGAGGAAGTTCTGTCCCTTGTCCTGGGCACGCGCCCATCCTTTGGGGGCGTCCGGCGCCTCCTCCGCCGCCTCCTCCAGCTTCTTCTTGGAGGTGTCGACGACGCCTTGAAGTTCCTCCTCCAGGGCGTCCAAGCGGCGATAGCACTCCTCAAGCGCAGCGGAGCCGGGGTCGTCGTCCGGTGGCCTGTCCGGAAGGTCCTCGTCCTTGCGGTCCACCGCCGCGTTGTACTTCTGCACCCGCGTGGCGTGTTTGGCGGACTCGGCACGCGCGGCGTCCGCGTCCGCGATGATCGTTTTGACCCGCTTGTGGACGGCCCGCAGCTTGTCGGCATAGGCAGCCAGCGCATCGGCCGCGGAGGTGAAATACTTCCGACCCGCCGCCAGATCCCGCGGAAGCGCCTTGACGGAATCCTCGAAGGACTGGGCAGCCTCGCCCGTCCACGGCATCCGCACGAGAACGCCCAGCTTTTCATTGCCGTCGTGGAAAGCCCCCGCATACGCGCGGAGCTTGACCACCAGATCGTCAATCTTGCCCGGGTCGCCGATGATGACATCGCTGGGCTCGGCATGCGGCGGTATACGCTCGGTGCCACCGGGTGAGGCACCCTCGGTTGCGTCCTTCGTGGTCATGCGATAGTGCCCCCGTCGTAGTTGTCCTCCCAGTCGACGATCTGCTGGTTGCCGAAGCGACGGATCCGAGGCGTCTTTTTGGGCTTTGGCTCTTCGTCCCACTGTTCCTGGAGGCTCTTCGGCGCAGGGTCGAATTTCCCCCGATGCCCCTCTTCCCAGACCTCCAGTCCGTGATCACCGACGGGAAGCTTGGCCATGTTGTCCTCAGTCGGAGAGAAATTCTTGACCTGCAGAAGATCGGCCATGACATAGGCCGAGAGAACCTTCCGCAGCGTCTCCAGGACATAGTCGGTGTGCTGGGCGATGCGGCCCATGCCATAGCCCCACTCGGAGAGCACATCCTTGGCAGGCTTCTCGATATCGACCGTCGCCGCCGATTCGATGCCCTTGGCCATCGCCTTCCAGTCATCCTTGATCTTGTGAGCCGCCACAACCGACTCCTCCAGCGGCTTCATTACCTTACGGACCCCGGAAATTTCCACCGCATACCCCGCACCAGGCGCCGGCCGGTTCCCATCGGACATACCCCTACCGTCCCCGTCGTTCCCCGCCACGCCTACTACCCGCGGGCTTCGGTCGCTTCAGCACTTCCGTGTTCGGCACCAACGGCATCCGCCGACGCGCCGGCCATCACCGCGTCCGCATCCAGCACGAACGGACGCGGCCCCAGCGGATCGACCAGCACCCCGACCCCCTCCGGCAGCAACTCCACCAAGTCCGCCGCGGTAGTGGACGCCCATTCGCACGCCCCCGCGAAAAGGGCAAGCCCCTCCCAGGAAGTAAATACCGGCGCCACCGGTCCTTCCAGCGTCTCCGCGACGAAGAAGCCGGGCTGCTCCGGCCGCTGGAAATACAGCCTTGCGGAGCACAGTTGCGCCAGACGCTCCGCCGGAGTCATGCTCGCGACCGCCTCCTGCTGCACCAGGTCACGCAGCGACATACCGCCCCTCCCCCCGTTACGCCACCGGACAGACCATCGGTCACATAGTGGCACGTCCGTGCGACTACACGTCCACCTGTTCCCAACTCCGCATTGCTTCACGACGTTCGCCAACGACTCAACACCCCATCCACCCACGCCAACGCCTATTGCCAGTTCGCGGAGTACGGGTGCTGGGGTGTTGTAGAGGGGAATTCGCTCGGTGAGATGGAGGTGCCAGGCTTCGGGGCAAGGGGCGCCATCCGCCCTTGGCTGATCGCCGAGCTGAAGCCGTGGCACCGCCAGCGGGCCCGCGCCGAGGACCGCATCCGCGCCGCCCGCGCCACCGGCCGACGCAACCTGCCCCCGCACGGCACGGCCCAGAACCACATCTGGCTGGAGATCGTCCAGATCGCGCTAGCCCTGCTGGCCTGGATGCCGATGCTCGCGCTGACGGGGAAGGCCGGACTCTGGCAGCCCCGCCGCCTGCGGCTCCGCCTGTCACCGCGGCCGGACAGCTCGTGACCACCAGCCATCGGCGGATCCTCCGCCTCGCCGTCCACTGGCCCTGGACACCGTGTCCCGCGGCCCGGCGGACACCACGGACGACGTGCCCGTACCCGCCACCGCGGCCCGGCTGAGGGCGCTGCTGCACCAGTCGCCGGACACCGCGCTCAGCCCGGCGGAAGCCGCCCTTCTCACGCAGTGGCTGGACCAGCTCGCGAACGGCCCTCAGCGGGACCGGTAATCGCGCCCGCCTCTTCGGCGGCCCCGGGGCGGGGGTCGCGGCCGGCCCGCTCCGCGTTCTTCGCGTGCTCATCGGCTCGGTCACCAGGTGACCGGCACCGTCCTGGTGGACCGGTCGGTACGCGCGGGTCTGCCGACTCTCATCAAACGGCCGCGGTCGTTCGACCGTCGTTCACAGCAGGCGCGTATGCGGGGAACTTCCGGCCTACTGACGGGCGTCGACCGACCTGCGTCCTGAAGTGGACGCGTATCGCGCGGAGTTCATCGCCTCCCCGGTCTCACAGCAGTTCGGTGCGGTAACGCGGGGCAAGGTCGGCGGCCTTCCTGCCGCGCGCCGCGAGTTCGGCGTCGTCCAGCTTCGGCGGCTGCGAGGTCGCGCTGGAGACCCGGTCGGCGACGGCCAGGAAGTACTCGTCCTGGCCGGCGGGGGTGCACATGCAGTGCATGCGTGCCGGGCGGCCGGAGACGTTGCGGAAAAAGTGCGGCGCGTTCGCCGGGATGTTCACGGTCTCGCCCGCGTTCACGGTGACTTCCTGCCCGCGGAAGGTGAACCGGATCTGTCCTTCCAGGATCGTGAACATCTCCTCGAAGTCGTGCCGGTGCGGCGGCGGACCGCCGCCCGGCGGGACGCGCATCTCGATGAGGCAGTACCGGCCGGCGGTCTGCTCACCGGACAGCAGGATGGTGTAGATGTCGCCGACGAGCGCCAGATGCCGGAGGTTGCCGTCCTCGCCGGGACGAACGACCGTGAGCTGCCGCTGCGGATCATCGCGCGGGACGGGGGATCCGGCCCCGCCGGGCGAATGGGGGGTCTCAGCCATGACTCTCTCCCTACGAGGCGGCGAGCCGCCGGTGGTGTGCGTCGCGATGTCAGCGTGCAACGGTCTCCGACTGCGTTCGGGGGTGGGCGGTACCGGTCAGGAAGGGGACGAGGATCTTGAGGAAACTCCCGGGATCTTCTTCCGCGACGAAGTGTCCGCTGCGGGGCACGACGCCGGCGATCACGCCGGGGACCGCCGGCCGGAGGGCATCGGCGAGCCGGGCGCCGGCTCCCGACTCACCGCCCAGCGCGAGCACCGGCATGGTGAGTCGGCCGCCCTCCTCGTACCAGGTGCGGTTGACCTGCCCGTCGGCGAGCAGGGTCCGGTAGTGCTCGAAGCCGCACCGCAGTGACTCGGCGCCGGAGTAGGAGCGGGTCACCGCGGCGACATCCGCCGTGCCGATCGCGCCAGGCGTGCCCGCGAGGTGGGCGAACCACCAGGTGAAGAAGGCGTGTTCGTGGCCGGAGAGCAGAAGTTCCGGCACCTCCGGGGCCATGAACAGGCCGAAGTGCCACCTGCCCCCGGCGGCCACGTCCATGGCCTGCTCCAGACCCAGCCCGGGAACCGCGAGTTCGGCGAGCACGAGCCGCTCCACCACGCCGGGGAACCTCCGTGCGTAGGAGAAGGCGACCATGCCGCCGATGTCGTGCCCGACCAGCCGGACGTCCCGGCTCAGCCGCAGAGATTCGAGCAGCCGGTGCAGGTCGTCCGCTTGCGTGTCCTTCTCGTAGCCGGACCGCGCCCGCTCGGACCGACCGAGCCCGCGCAGATCGGGCGCCACCACCGTGAAACCGAGCCGAGCGAGCGGTGCCAGCACGTGCCGCCACGCCAGAGCCGTCTGCGGCCAGCCGTGCAGCAGCACGAGAGGAGCACCGTCGCCGCCGATCAGGTAGCTCAGGGTGGTGCCGTTGACGCGTGCTGCGCGCCGGGTGAATCCCGGTGGGAGCGTGTCGTCCGGGTCGGTGCCGCCGGGCTCGGGCATGGGTGGCTCTCAGTTCGGGATGAGGGAGGCGACGGCGGGCAGGACGGCCTGTCCGGCAGGGGAATTCCAGTTGCCCGCCAGCCCGGTGAGAATCATGTTCGTCGACGTGATGACAGCTCCGGCCCGTTCCATCTGGCGCAGGGCGGCGTCGTCGGCGATCTTGTTGGTCGAGCCGCCCGCGTCGGCGACGACGTGCACGGTGTAGCCCAGCGCCAGTGCGCTGAGCGTGGGGTAGACCGTGCACACGTCGTTGGTGACGCCGACGATGATCAGAATGCGCCGCCCGGTCGCGGCGACCGCCGCGGCGAACGCGGGGTCGTCCCAGGCGTTGACGACGCCGGTGCGCTTGATGCGCGCGGCGACCTCGTCCGGGACGAACTCCTCGAATTCCTTGGCGAACGGCCCCTGCGCGTGGTCCTCCAGCGACGAGGTCAGCACCAGTGGCATGTCCAGGGCCTTGGCCGCCCTGGCGAGCGCGATGGCGTTGGCCTTCATCACCTGCTGATCGATCGAGGAGACCCAGCTCATCGTGCCGTCCTGGTGGTCGATCAGCAGCATCGCGGTGTCGGCGGGCGGGAGCATCTGCATCGTCATGATGTTTCCTTGTGGTGGAAGCCTGCGGACGGCGCGGCTTGCGGCGTTTCCGGCCGCTCCGGTGACCGTGATCATCGCGGTCGTTCCTGTAGTTGGAGGGTGGACGGGTGGGTGTCGTCGTGGTGGTAGGTGTCGGTGCCGACCTTCTGGCCGTAGAAGTGGGTCAGCGGGGCATCCGCGATCGGGGAGTCGTGGTTGCTGATCGCCAGCCGGATCCGGTCACCGCGGTGGGCGAGGAAGGACATCGGCAGCAGTTCGACGCGTAGCTCGTACACCGTCCCGGGCGTGAGCGGTTCGGCCCGGGTGTGGGCGTGGAAGGGACGCAGCGGGCTGGTCAGCTCGGGCACCTCGGCCCGCTGCGACGCGCGCAGCCACCCCTGGCTGACCCGCGTCGGCCGCGCCGTTCCCGAGCCTGGCACCAAGTACACCGACACCATGAGGTCGAGGTCTTGCTGGTCGGTCGAGGTGTGCAGTGTCAGCACGCCCTGGCCGGTGAACTCCCGGTCGCAGTCCATCGGTTCGGACGTGAAGGTGGTTACCCGTGCGGTGTGGTCGGGCCTGCCGTCGGCGTCGAAGACGGTGACGCCCGCTGCCCACTGCGGGTCCGGATAGGACCAGGATGTGCTGTCCGGCCCTGCCGTGGGCGGCGACGAGGTGAGAGACCCGTCGTTCAGCGACGTCACCGTTCCACTACGGTCGCCGGAGAGATAGAAGGCAGTGGTCTGCGCATCGGGGGGCGGCCAGGCGGCGGCGGAACGGTAGGTGCCCTCGTTGTTCACGTAGAACCGGACGGCGGGCCGGTCCATCACGCCGTTGTCCGCCCCCTTGAGGTGGTGGTCGTACCACGGCAGCAGCTCGGTCCGGTGGAAGTCCTCGTCGAAGAAGTACCGCTGGGCGCCGGCGAAGCTGTCGGGGTGCGCGACCAAGAGCTGCTTGGGACCGGTGACACGTTCGTAGCCGGTGAAGTTGCCGCGCAGGTGCAGCGATGCCTTGCCCCACACACCGATCGAGAACACCGGGATATCGACCTGGTCCAGTTCCCAGAACGGGGACCGGCGCTGCTGCCACTCGTCGTCGAACGGGTGGCTGAGCGCGTCGTAGACGAACCGGTCCTTGCCGCCGGTGTGGAAGTCGATCCCGTTGAGCTGGTGTTGCATGAGAACCGACCCGAAGAGCCAGGACGAGAAGAACCCCTGGGTGGGGATTCCGCCGTGGTACATCCAGTCCCGGTACATGTCCGTGGCGCCGTCGTAGGCGACGATCGTCTTCAGGTGGGGCGGGCGCGTGCGCGCAGCGTTCCACTGGCTCCAGCAGTAGTGGGACATGCCGATCATGCCGACCGCGCCGGTGGCCCAGTCCTGAGCCGCGACGTGCTCGATCATGTCGTGGACGGCTTCCCCTTCCTGACGGGAAACCGGGTCCCACGTGCCTTCGGAGCGTCCGGTGCCGGGCAGATCCATGGCCACGTAGGCGTAGCCGTGGTCGAGGTAGAACTGGATCGGGCCGTACTCGGTGAACGGGAAGATCGGGTGCGGCGGGAGCCGGCGGAGCGACTTTTGGTACGGCGACGCACCCAACAGGACCGGAAGGGGGCCGGAAGCGTCCTCCGGGAGGTACACATCGGCCCGTACGACATCGCCGGCGCGGGTGCGTAACTCGGTCTCGAACGGGGTCACTGCCACGTCTACCACGTCTGTTCGTTCCCTTCTCGATCGGCGGCGCACCATCCGCAGCCGTGCACCCGCCTGCACCGCCGGACAGTCGGAGCCGTGGGACCGCCAGAAATGCGGAACATTTCGTCCGCTTAATGGACGCTAGCCCACGCTCACCGGAACTGTCCACAGTTAGACTGAGCCGTACGTCGCGTCACTTCGAGGAGAACCGATGCCCCGCCCTCGCAAAGTCCGCCGCGACGCGGAGGCCAACCGCGAACGGCTCCTCGCGGCCGCTGCCGCGGCGATGCTCCGGGAGGGCCGCAACGTCCCGCTGGCCAGCATCGCGGCCGAAGCCGGCCTCGGCATCGGGACCCTCTACCGCAGCTACCCGGACCGCGACGCCCTGCTGCACGCCTTGGAGTACCGCGCGTACGGCCTGCTCAACGCCCTTCTGGACGAGATCGAGAACGAGGAAGGCATCAGCGGCCTGGACGCGATCGCACGGTACCTGGAGGGTGCACTCGCCGTCCGTGACCAGATGGTCCTGCCGCTGCACGGCGCACCGCCACTGGTCAGCCCGGCCGCCGTCGAAGCACGCGAGGCCATCAACCGGCGGCTCGACAGCTTCATCGACGCCGGTCGGTCCGACGGCAGCGTCCACGCGCCGGTCAACGCCACCGACATCATCATCCACAGCGCGATCACCACGCAGCCCCTGGCACACGGCCCGAACTGGGACCACATCGCGCGACGCCAGATCGCCCTCTTCCTGAACGGCCTGGCGGCCGGAGGGCCGGCAAAGGTGCCGGCCCCCCTTGTCGAACGCACGAGCATCGAGAGCGCCTTCAAACAACACTCGTAACCCGACTCCGACCGCGACTCCCCCGCATCGCGACGCCTGCGACGGGCCGACGACCAGGCGTCCGTCCATGCCCGCCCGGAGTATCCCTGGCGAGCGCCGGTTCGCCGATGTGCGCGGCGACGCGGCGGCCGGGACGCTGTACCGGGTCGGCTCGCGCCGGCTGCCTCAGGAGGGGCGCACTGGAGAAATTGCCGGACCGGTGTCGTTCGACCGTGGTGCACGCGGCCAGGTTTCCAAGGCTGTGCTTCAGGTGGGCACACACACCCTCGGTCGGGTTGAGGTCGGACTCGGCAGGGGCGCAAGCGCCGACGCAATGCCATCTCAAGGTGTCCGACTCAAGGTCCCCCGCTTACGCGCGGTGTGCCCACCGTGCCGCATACACCCAGGCACCCGGTGTTCCCGGGCAGGGGAGAACACATGCGGTCTTTCGTTGCCGCTCCGTTCTGTGCGGCGCCTGCGGAGGGACGCCCCCTCCCGTTCAGTTCTTGGAGTCGAGTGCGCGCAGGACGAGTTGGTGCAGGTTTCTGCGTTCGTCGCTGTTGAGCGGGGCCAGGGATCTCGCGGTGGCCCGGTCCAGGATGCGCCGGCCCCGCTGAAGGACTTCGTCCCCGTCCGCGGTGATGGACAGGAGATGGCGGCGGCGGTCGTTGGGGGCGGGGCGGCGGCGGAGGCGGCCCGCGCGTTCCATCCCGTCGAGGACCTTGACCAGGTCGCTGGCGTCCATCGACATCAGACCTGCCAGCTCGCGCTGCGAAAGCTCCGCGTACTCCTTCACGCACAGCAGGACGAGGTGCTCCCGCCAGGACAGGGCTTCTTTCTCGAAGGCGTCCTTGACCGCGCCGCGGAGGACGTTGCCGAGGCGGGAGAGGGCGAAGACCGGCAGGTTGAGCAGCACCGGAGGGCGCGAGGGAAGTTCTTCGACTGGCATGGGTGAACCTTACCTTCATACATGCAACAATGGGAGTCACCCATCATTGGACGCCCCTTGATAGGAGTGATGTGTCCAAGCTCGTCAACCGCTCGGCCACGCACCCGACGCCGCTGCCGAAGGTCCCCATGGAGGTGTGGCGAGTGGCCGGCGTGATCATCGTCGGCTCGTTCATGTCCACCCTCGGCTCCTCCCTGGTCAATGTCGGGTTCAAGACCATCGGCCGGAACTTACACGCGCCGTTGTCACAAGTGCAGTGGCTGACGAGCGGTTACCTCATAGCCTTCGCGGCATTCCTGCCGTTCACCGCGTGGCTGAGCCGACGCGTCGGCCCCGGCCGACTGTGGCTCTTCGCGCTCGCCGGCTTCGTCGCGGCGTCCGGCCTGTGCTCACTGGCCCCGAACCTGGCATGGCTCGTAGCGCTGCGCGTGGTGCAGGGCGCCGCGGGGGCGCTGCTCGTGCCCACCGGCCAGACCGTGGTCGGCCATCTCGCCGGGCCCCAGCGGATGGGCCGGGTCCTCAACTCCATGAAGGTCGTCTCGGTCCTCGGCCCGGTCATCGGCCCGACCGTCGGCGGGCTGCTCATCAGCGGTCTGTCCTGGCGGTGGCTGTTCCTGGTCAACATTCCGGTCGGGCTCGTCGCGCTGCTGTTCGGTCTGCGGATCGTGCCCCGCGGCGAGCCGGTGCGGGGCAGGCCCTTCGACGGCCTCGGATTCGGGCTGATCGCGATCGGCCTGCCCCTGACCATCTACGGCGTCAGCGCCATCGGCCGCGCCCACAGCATCTCCAGCGCCCAGATCCTTGCCACCGTGCCGCTGGGCCTCGTCGCGCTCGCGGCGTTCGGCCGCCGGAGCCTCACCACGGCCGCCCCGGTTCTTGACCTCCGCTTGTTCGGCAACCGCGTCTACGCCGCCGCCGTGGTCTCGGTGTTCTTCACCGGCGCCGCGCTGCTGGGCAGCATGGCGCTGTTCCCGCTGTACTTCCAGTTGTACCGGAGCGAGAGCGTGGTGCACACCGGGCTGTTGATGGCCGCGATCGGCGGCGGCGCCGCGCTGTCCATGCCCTTCGGCGGCCTGCTCACCGACAGGATCGGCGGAGGGGTCATCTCCGTCGCCGGTCTCGCTCTCAGTGCCGCGAGCGTCGCGCCGCTGACCGTCCTCGGGTCTCAGGTCAACCTGGTCCTGATCGAAGCTCTCCAGGTCCTCACCGGCTTCGGCCTGGGGATCGCAGCCATGCCCGCGTTGTCGGTCGCCTATGCGACGGTGCCTCGCGACCGCCTGCCCGACGCCACCGCGGAAGCCAACATCGTCCAGCGCATCGGCGGCTCCATCGGCATCACGACGCTCGTCGCCGTCCTCGGGAACACCGGCGCACCCGGCATCGCCTCGTTCCACACGGCGTGCCGGTGGCTGGTCGGAGGGATCGTCATCGCCCTCGTTCTGGCGGGCTGGCTCGCCGTCGAGGAGCGGCGGCGACACGTCGAGCTCGGTGTGTGAGAGCCCCGGCGATCAGCCCCCGGCCCGGCCGGAGAGCTGTTCGACGACCTTGAGCAGGGCTCCATGGTCGAGCGCGCCATGCCCCTGCGCCTTCAACACCGCCATGAGCTGGGCGACAACGGTGCCCAGCGGCAGGGCGACCCCCGACTCACGTGCCGCGTCCTGCACGATGCCGAGGTCCTTGTGATGCAGGTCGACGGGGAACCCTGCGGTGAACTCTCGCCGGGCCATGGCCGCCGCCTTACGATCCAGGATCCGGCTGCCCGCCAGCCCGTGCGCGAGCACATCGATCGCCGCCGACGTGTCCGCGCCCTGCGCTTCCAGCAGCACCAGCGACTCGGCGATCAGCTCGATGGTCCCTGCCACGATCAGTCGGTTCGCGGCCTTGACGGCCTGTCCGGCACCGATGGGGCCGACGTGTACGACCGTGTCGCCGAGCGCGCGGAGCACCGGCCGGGCGGCGTCCAGCGTCGCCGCATCGCCCCCGGCGATGATGGTCAACGTGCCTTCGACGGCCGGCTGCTCACCCCCGGACACCGGCGCTTCCAGTATCCGGACCCCCTTCCCGGCCGCGGCTGCCGCAAGCGCTCGGGAGACTTCGGGGTGAACGGTGCTGCACTCGATCAGCAGCGCGCCCTCCCGCGCGTTCGCCAGGACCCCGTCGTCGCCGAGGACCACAGTGCGGACGTCCGACGAGTCATGGAGGAGGGTGATGACGGTGTCGGCGTCCTGGACGGCCCCGGCCACGCTCGCCGCGCGGCAACCGCCCGCGGCGGTAAGGGCGTCCATGTCCGTCTCGTCCCCACTGTATCCCGTGACCTCGAAGCCAGCCTTCAGCAGATTCCGTGCCATCGGGCCGCCCATAACTCCGCGCCCGAGGAAGCCCACGCGCGTCGTCTTGTGGCTCACCACTGAACCGGGACCTCCCGCACGGAGTACACCGTCGCCTCCGGCAGGAACTCAAGCTCGGACAGCGGCACCGCGAGGCGCAGACCGGGGAAGCGCCGCAGCAGCGCGGGGTAGGCGACCGCCAGTTGCATGCGGGCGAGCTGCTGGCCGAGGCATTGATGCGCACCCACCCCGAACACCAGGTGCGGGTTGGGGCTGCGCCGCAAATCCAGTTCATCGGGGTTGTCGAACATCTCCGGGTCGCGGTTCGCGATCGCGTCCGCCGCGATCACCCCCTCGCCCGCACGGATCGTCACGCCACCGATACGGACATCCTCCCGCGCCACCCGCCGTCGGCCCAGGTGCGTAGTGTTGACGTAGCGGATCAGTTCCTCGACCGCCGTGGCCACTTCCTGCGGGCCGCCGTCCCGCATGACCGATGCCTGTTCCGGGTGCAGCAGCAGGACCACCGTGCCGAGCGCGATCGTGCCGCCGGTCGCCGAATAGCCGGCGGCGAGCAGGACTTCGATCAGCGCGAGAGCCTCGTCGCGCGTGATCTCGCCCGTGCACACACGGTTCGTGACCAGCCGTCCGATCAGGTCGTCCGACGGTTCGGACTCCCTGCGACGGATCAGATCGGTCAGATAGGACACGAGCTCGCTGTGGCCGCGCTTCGCGTCCTCCTCCGACGTGGTCAGCGTCAGTCGGGCCCGTACGTTCTTGCTGAAGAACTCGTGGTCGTCGTAGGGCAGGCCCAGCAGCGCGCACAGCATCATCGCCGGTCCGCGCGCGGCGAATACGTCCACGAGGTCGACCGGCGGTGTCCGGCGGTCCATGTCGTCGAGGAGGCCGTCGACGACGGCCCGCACCGCGGGTTGCAACGCCCTGACCCGCGGCATGCTGAACTCGGGTATCAGCATGCGGCGGAAGTGCGAGTGCCGCGGATCGTCCATGCCGAAGAACATCCGGCTCCCGGCGCTGCGCAGCTGCGCGCCGGACGACGCGTGCGGAAAGCCGGGCCATTGCCGGTCGACGCTGAATCGCGGATCACGTTGCACGGTGGAGATGTCCTCGTACCGCGTGAGCAGCCATGGATGCGTACCGTTCCAGATAGTGATCCGGCTGCTGGGCTCCTCCTTGCTCAACCGGACCAGTTCCTGCGGCAGTTGGAAGGGGCACCCGGCCGGTCGCGCCATCGGATACGCGGGCGGCTGTGCCACCGATCGCTCGTGCTGCGGCTCGTTCCTCAAGGACATGGCGACTCCTCCGCGGTCTGGTAACGGCTTCCTGTCTGAGCTACGGCGCAGGTCCGGACAGTCGGCAGCGGGATGTGCATCGCCCGCGCCGCCAAGGGCGATGCACCGGGTGCTCACACGGCCAGGGCGTTTCTGATGGATCTCCGTGGGTGAAGGAGCGCCGCGGAGATCCATCAGAACCGCCCTAGGCGAGCATTGCGGCCGCCCGCGCGCTCACGGCCAGGGACTGGAGCACGTAGCCGCGTCCCCAGACCGTGTCGAGGGTCAGATGTACTTCCTCGATGCGCTGCCGGAGCCTCATCATGTGAAGGTCGAACGAGTTGCGCGTGGGCGGCCTGTCGGTCCTCGTGCCGAGGTGCTCGTACAGTTCCTCACGGCCCGTGACCTCCCCCAGGCGACCGATCAAGAAGTCCATCAGCCATGCCTGCGTCCGGGTCAGGCAGACCGAACGGAACCCGAAGGTGAGCAGGCCGCCGGGGTCGAGTACCGGACTGCTTTCCTGAGCCTTTCGGCTCAGCAGCGCGGCCTTTCGGAGCTCCAGGTCCCCGCGGGGCACCGGAGGCCGGACCCAGTCTTCGTAAGGATCACTCGACAGCGGCGCCTCGGCGTCGCCTTCCACCACAAGTATCCTCGGTATGCCCTCCCTCTGGCATTGTCGGCGGAGGTCGGATTGCGCAGGCCATCGAAGAAGAGGGACATTGATGCAGGACGTTAAATGGAACATTTCTCCCCCGTGCTTTCTGTCGTCTACAACGATCCGTCAAGACCCCGATAGCACCTTCCCTGGGACGAGTAGCGGACGGCATTGCCGCCCATAACCGGCAGCTCATATTCCGCTCATGACCGCCTCTCGGACGAGGCCCGGGCGGGCCGAGCGACCCCTCTACCGGGCGCTGCCCGCCAGCCCGCGGCGCGATGCAGCGCCGATTGCAGGTTGTAGGTTGAACCCATAATGGGTCAACCCATCGAATCGCAAAAACCCACGCCCAGCACCGCCGGAGCATACGGCTACCAGCCCCGCCGCCCGCGCCCGAGCGGGGACTCGGACGACGCCGACGGCGGCTGACGGATATCTGAAAGAACTTCCGGAACCCGCCGCGCAGCATGCGAGGCTCCGATCCAGCCAATGTCACGCTCTCTAGTGGTTGGGGCAGCAGGCCATGCTCGTAGAAAGTCAGCGCAGCTGGATTCGGCAATGGAAAAGCATCGAACCCCCCATGGCCCGACTGGTGTGCTTCCCGCATTCCGGTGGGTCCGCCAACGAGTACCACTCCTGGCTCGGCATGGTGCCCCCGCATATGGAACTCGTAACGGTCCAGTACCCCGGCAGAGCCGAACGGTTCGAAGAAATACCGGTCACGGATGTCAGGGCAATGGCCTCTCACATCGCATCGGAGTTGACGCGACTGGAACCGGCGGGCCTCGCGCTGTTCGGGCACAGCCTGGGCGCGCTCGTCGCCTACGAGACCGCCGCCTCCTTGCAGGCGCTGGACTCGGTGCCGATCCACCTGTTCGTGTCGGGTTCGCTCGCGCCGGGGGAAGCCGGCGGCGGCCTTGCTCACCTGATGTCCGACGCGGCGTTATGGTCCTCGGTCTGCGCGCTGGGAACCGTCGACCCTTCGCTGAGGGAGGACCGCGAATTTCGCGACCTTGTTCTGCCGGCGCTGCGGGCGGACGTGACAGCGAACGAAACCTACCGCCCAACGGCCGACGCAGAGCCGCTGACCTGCCCGATCCGCTGCTACTTCAGCCCCGAGGATCCCCTCGTGGCGCACGACCGCCTCGGCGCATGGGCCACGCACACGGTCAGCGGCCTCACCCTTCGCGCGCGGCCCGGCAGCCACTTCCACGTACGTGTGGACCCGGACGGTCTGGTGGCTGACATCGTGCACACCCTCACTGTCAGGGATGGCCGTGGCTGAGCACGAGCACGGCGCACACGGCTCCCCCGGCGAGGGCGCGCTGTCCGGGATGTCGATCGTGGTGACCGGTGCGGGCACGGGCATCGGCCGGTCCATCGCCGAATGCCTGGTCGAGGCCGGCGCCGGGATCACGGCTGTCGGCCGCCGGAAGGCACCACTCGAAGACCTGGCGGCACAAGCCGGAGAGGCCGTGCAGGCGGTGGCGGCGGACATCGCCACGCCCGGCTCCCCCCGACAGATCGTCGACACGGCCGTCACACGGTTCGGTCGGCTGGACGCGGTCGTCAACAACGCCGGGCTCGCCCGGTTCGGCCGACTCGACGAGATCGACCCGGAGGAGCTGGACGCCGTGCTGCGAGTCAATGTCCGGGCGCCCGCAGACCTGATCCGGTGTGCGCTGCCGCAGCTTCGCGCGCACCGCGGCTCCGTGGTGAACATCTCGTCGGTGGCCGGCGCCTTGGCCATGCCCGAGCGGTCGTTCTACGGCGCGAGCAAAGCAGCGCTCAACAGCCTGACCCGTTCACTGGCCCGGGAGCTGGCTCCCGAAGTGCGTGTCAACGCGATCCTTCCCGGTCCGGTCGACACACCCATGTGGCACGAGACCGGGCTGACGGAGACGGACCGACGACAGCTCGCCGAGAACCTCACCGCGGCGACCCCCATGGGTCGATTCGGGCGCGGCAGGGAGATCGGCCGATGGGTGTGCTGCCTGCTCGATCCGGCGATGTCCGGCTGGGTCACGGGGGCGCTGATCCCAGTGGACGGAGGACGCACGTCATGACGGGACACACGACATCCCTGCCTTGGAACCCGGAGGAGCAATGAGCCCTGGCACCACAAGCCTCGAACCGACCTCGATACCGCTCGCGTCCACAGTGCCGACATCCTGTCTCCTCGACGTCTACCGCAAAGCCGAGGAGACGGAACGAACGGCCGGCGTCGACGTGGTGAAACTCCACGTCGGTGACCCCTACTTCGACCCGCCCGGCGAGGTGGCGGAAGCCGTGCACGCGGCCGTGCGGCGGGGCGACACCAAATACACCTCCGTGGAAGGCATCGCCCCCCTGCGCGAGCGGCTGGTCGAGAAGCTGGCGTCGGAGAACAACCTGGACGCCGCTGTGGACCGGGTCTTCGTCAGCCCGGGATCGGCCCAGGGGCTGACAGCCCTGCTACGGGCGATCGTCGAGCCCGGAGCCGAGATCCTGCTCCCCGAACTCCACTGGCCGGTGCACCTCCAACAGAGTCTGTTCGCCGGATTCCGCCCCGTCTTCTACCCTCTCGGGCCAGGTTTCCGTCCGGACCCGGAAGCGATCCTCGCGGCCGCCACCCCGCGCACCCGGGTGCTGCTGCTGAACTCCCCGGCGAACCCGACCGGAGTGGTCCTGGACCGGGCCGCGCAGACCGCTCTGCTGGACCTCGCCCACCGGCAGGGCTGGCAGATCATCAGCGACGAGGCGTACGAGCACTACGTGTACGAGGGCGAGCACTTCTCCATCGCATCGCTGGAACGCGGCCTCCCCGACGACGAGCGCCTCGTGCACAGCACGTACAGCTTCTCCAAGAGCGCCGCCATGACCGGCTATCGACTCGGGTACGTGGTCACCGCCAACGCCCGGACGGCCGCCGCCTTGAGGGTCGTCCAGGAGGCGGGCATCATCGCGCCGTCGACTCCGGTCCAGTACGCCGGAATCGCCGCGCTGGACGCCCGCGACGCCATCGCCGCGAACGCCGCGCTCGTGGCCCGCAACCGTGCCGAGTCGCTGCCCGCGCTGTGCGAGGCGGGTCTGCTGACCGAACTGCCCGCAGGAGGCTGGTACGCCCTGCTGGATGTGACCGTTACGGGCCTGGACGCGGAAACCTTCGCCGCCCGGCTGTTGGACACCCACGGTGTGGCGGTCGTTCCGGCGGCCGGCTTCGCGATGCGCCCCACACTGGCGCCCAGCGGCCACGTGGCGTCGGTGGACTTCGCGCCCTGGGCCCGGAGCCTGGTCAGGATCGCCTTCTGCGGCGACCCGAAGCAACTGCGACTCGGACTGGACCGGATTCTCGAATTCGTCCGGCAATGTGAGGCGGGATGACGCCGTGGACACCTTGACCTACGCGGACTATCTCAAACTCGACACCCTGCTGTCTCTACAGGAACCCCGTGTCCCGCGCAGCGCGGAGCGCTCGGTCACCCTCTCCGAGCACTTCTTCGTCGTCGCGCACCAGTCGTGCGAGCTGTGGCTCAAACAGATCGTCGCCGATGTCGAGGCCGCGATCGACCTTCTCCAGCCCGGACGCGGCCCCGACGACCACGTGACGAGCATCGAGTTCCTGGAGCGGGCGGGGGAACTGCTGCGCATCCTCCTCGAACAGGTGATCGCACTGGAGAAGCTGCCCATCCGCCACTTCGCCGAATTCCGCCCCCTTCTGGGGACGGCGAGCGGAGCCGACTCCGAACAGTTCAGGTATCTCGGTGAGTTGATCGGCGACGACCAGCGCTCGGGGAGCCTGTACGAGACCTTCGCGTCCGCGGCGAAGTACAGCGGCACATCGGTGGCCGAGGTGTGCCGGCTCGGGCCGAGCGCCGGCGCCTACCACCGAATCGCCGAGGCATTGCTGGACATCGGCAACAAGTTCTGGCGCTGGCGGCTGGAGCACGTGACCTTGGTGACGCAGATGCTGGGCGGCGGCACCGGAACAGGCGGAACCAGCGGCGCCGCGTACCTGATGAGGCGTATCACGCTGCCCTTCGCCGAACTGCGGCAGCTGCGCAGCCAGGTACACGTCGACTGCGCGGAACGGCACGCCGGATGAGCGCCCGGCCTGCTCGTCTCCCCCCAGCCCCTCAGGAGTCGCCGTGAGCACAAGCCCTCTGGACGACGAGGACGGCCGCTTCCTCGTCGTGGTGAACGACGAGGACCAGTACGCGCTGTGGCCCGAGACCGCTCCCGTACCGGCCGGCTGGCGGACAGCGGCCGAGCCGGGCAGCCGCCGCGAGGCCCTCGCCTACGTCGAACAGAACTGGACGGACCTGCGGCCGAAGAGTCTGCGGCAGGTCGGAGCCCTACGGGACGACGCTTCCGTGACCGTTTCCGGCGGCGACGCACCAACGCCTTCGGCGGCGACGGAACCGCGGATTCCCGACTGCCCCCTGGCGCGGGCGACCCGGTGGATCGGCGACTGGCAGACCCTTGAGACGCTGCACGAGATCTTCGACGGTCACACCCGGCCTGCGGATATCCGCAGGCACCTGCGGATATCCGGCGCAGAAGCGGCGGAACGGCTCTCCGACCTGGTCGAGCGCGGGTTCCTGGAGGCGACTGCGACAGCTCCGCCGGAGCGCGGCCCCACCTACACGGCAACCCCCTTCGGGCGGTCCCTGCGGCCGTTGCTCCTGACC